>CAZGMM010000013.1:0-34608 GCA_964526845.1 uncultured Halanaerobiales bacterium
ATTTGATCTTTAAGGGAGTCTTTTTTAAATCCAAAAGTAACTTGACACTATCCAATCCTAATCAAACATTGACAAGACTCAGGTATTAATTTACAATTATTACAGTAGATAATATTAAAATTTGAGGTTGGGATATTTATGGATAATATTTACTTAGATAACGCTGCCACCACCAAAGTCATACCGGAAGTATTAGAAAAGATCTGTGAAGTATTAGAAACTAATTTTGCAAACCCTTCTTCTCTTCATAGATTAGGTATTGATTCAGAGAAAATAATTAAAGATGCGAGAAGCAAGATAGCTTATGCTTTAAATATAAAAGCAGCCGAATTAATTTTTACTGGGAGTGGAACTATTGCCAATAATATTGCTATTCAAGGTACAGTTAATAGATTAAAAAAATTTGGCAGAAAGATTATTACTTCCAAAATAGAACACAAATCCGTCCTAGAAATATTTAAGCATTTCGAAAAGGAAGGTTTTGAGGTAGTTTATCTCCCGGTTGACCAAAATGGAATGATTGATCTTGATAAATTAAAAGAGACCATTGATAAAGAAACTATCCTGGTCAGTATAATGGCAGTTAATAACGAATTAGGGTCATGCCAACCCTTAAAAGATATTTCAAATATTATTAATAAATATGATAACCTCTATTTCCATGTTGATGGTGTCCAAGCCCTGGGAAAAGTTCATCTTGACCTTAAGGACTTAAATATAGATCTTTTCACTGTCAGCAGCCATAAAGTTCACGGGCCAAAAGGGGTGGGGGCCCTCTATCTCAATAAAGACATTATCATTGATAAAATACTTTTTGGCAGTAGTCAGGAAAAAGGTTTCTACCCGGGCACAGAAAATACGGCGGGTATAGCAGGCTTTGGTAAAGCGGTAGAACACCTCCCGACTCAACCAGAAATTAAACAGATAAAATCTTTACGTAATATGTTGAAAGATAAAATAAAAGCAGAGATCCCTGATACCATAATAAATACACCCTCAGGAGAAAACGCCGCCCCTCACATACTAAATGTTTCTTTTAAAAATATTAAAGGAGAGGTTCTGGTACATAGTCTAGAAAAAGATGGAATCTTTGTCTCAACCGGTTCTGCCTGTACCTCCCGCAAGGATTCGATTAGCCATGTTATTCAAGCCTTAAATCTCCCGGAAGGATATCGGGATGGTTCAATTAGGTTTAGTTTTAGCCAATATAATACCAAGCAGGAAGTAGAATATACTTTTAAGTCAATAAAAGAAAATGTAGAGAACTTAAGAAAGATCATGGGGTGAAAAAATGAGTAACTTATATTTAATACGTTATGGAGAGATAGGTTTAAAAGGAGCCAACCGAAATATATTTGAAGATAAATTGATGTCCAATATAAAAAAAGCAGTTGAATGGGAAGATGAAGACCTTAATATTTACAAAACACCCGGTCGTATTTTCTTAGAAACTTCCGCTGATAAAAACATCGTCAAAGAAAGACTTTTAAAAATCGCCGGTTTGGTCTCTTTTTCGCCTGTGAAAAAACTGCCTTTGGATTATGCACAAATCAAAAAAGAAGTACTGGCTGCGGCAGAAAAATTTATTGCTGATAAAGATAGGATAACTTTTAGAATTAGTGCGCGAAGAAGTAATAAGGAATTTGAATATGATTCCATGGAACTTCAATATAATTTGGGAGAATATGTTTTAGAAAATATTGGGGAAGATAAGATAGAAGTGGACTTACACGAACCGGATTTAGATATAAACGTTGAAATTAGGAAAAAACACGCTTATGTTTATTCAGAAACCTATGAAGGTATGGGCGGTCTACCGGTTGGCACGACCGGCAATGTTGGGCTGATGCTTTCCGGTGGTATAGACAGCCCTGTAGCGGGCTATATGGGCCTTAAAAGAGGGGTAAGACTTATACCCGTCTATTTTCACAGCTTTCCCTTTACAAGTGATCGGGCCAAAGAAAAAGTAATTGACCTAGCAGAAGTATTAGGCCAATATCAAAATGATATAGATTTACATGTGGTTAACTTTACAGAAATATTAAAGGAAATAAATGAGAAGTGTCCAGAAAAATTAATCACAATCATAATGAGGAGATTGATGATTAAAATTACCGAAAAAATAATAGAGAAGCAAAATGGAAAGGCGATAATAACCGGAGAAAGCATAGGTCAGGTGGCCAGTCAAACTTTAGAAGCCATAAAAGTTACCAATCAAGGGCCGGATCTGCCGATACTAAGACCTTTATTGGGTCTTAACAAGGTACAGATTATCAGGCTGGCTAAAGAAATCGGTACCTATGATATTTCGATTCAACCCTATGAAGACTGTTGTACTGTTTTTGTCCCCGATAGTCCCGAAACCAGACCAACCCTGAAACAAATACGCGAAGGGGAAGTCAACCTTCATGTCGAGGACCTCATTGAAGAGGCTATTACAAATGTGGAAGTAATTAATATCCAACCTTATTCTTAATTTTTATTTCTCATTACTGCTAAAAACATTAATTTTATGGAAGATATCCCAAATAGATTTTGATTTAAAATGAGTAGGTTCTTCATAGATAATTTCTTCATCATTAATTATATATTCAGCATTAGTAAAGAACTGGACGGTATAGCTTCCGCATATATCTTCCAGTTTTCTTTTTGCCCTTGCCAACCATTCCAGGCTAATTTTTGAACTACCATGACAGTCTGAAGCAATAACCTGTACTAAATAATTATCTACCAGTTCAAAAGCGGTCTTTTTCACATTATTTCCGTAAACTCCAAATAAGCTGCCGGCATTGAGCTGAAAAATGATACCGTTTTTGACCCAGTTATATAAAATATCAGGGTTTTTTATCACTTCTTCGTTTCTTTCTGGATGGGCAATAACCGGTTTGTAACCTAAAACACTTAAATCATAAAATACTTCGTCTAAATATTCGGGGATATAATTCATGGGCATCTCCATTAGGAGATATTTGCTGTCATTAATACTTAAAATATCCTTGTTTTTAAACTTCTTTATCAAATCGGGAGTTATATAAATTTCATGCCCGGATAAAATTTCCACTCTCATTTCTTTTTTATTTAAAAGATCATTTAACTCTTTTACTTTCTTTTTTATGGCATTACCCTCAATCTGATAACTTTCTTCCATATAATGAGGGGTTGCCACTATTTTATGGATTTCATATTCTTCTGCGGTCTTAATAATCTCTAAAGTTTCTTCCTGGGATTTAGCACCATCATCAACTTCAGGCAGAAGGTGATTATGAATATCAATCATAACTCTCACCCTTTGTTAGTAATTTATAGATTCTCTCCTAGAAACTCCAATATCTGTCCTATAATGCATATCTTCAAAGTAAACTTCTTCAATATATTCGTAAATTAGACTAATAGCATCATCCAGGTTATCACCTAGTACAGTTAATCCCAAGACTCTACCACCGGCTGTGTAGTATCTATCCCCAATTTTAGTTGTCCCGGCATGAAAGACCAATAAATTATCATAACGGTTAATCTGATCTAAACCTTTAATCTCTTTACCGGTATCAAAAGTGAGAGGATATCCGGCTGAAGTTAAAATTACACATACAGCTGCTCTTGTATCCCATTCTATTTCGACATCTTCTAACTCTTCATCAATTGTCCTATTAAAGATGTCAATTATGTCATTGTTCATCCTCGGTAAGATAACTTGTGACTCGGGGTCTCCAAACCGAGCATTGAAGTCCAATACTTCCGGCCCCATATCCGTTAATATCATGTTTATATATAAGATACCTTTATAGTTTAAACCCTCTTCATTAAATGCTTCCAAGGCTGGTTTTAATATTTCATTATGAATACGTTTTTTAAGTTTTTCATTGACAAAAGGTAAAGGCGAATAGGAACCCATACCACCGGTGTTTGGTCCTTCATCACCGTCAAATACAGCTTTATGGTCCTGTGCAAACTCTAAGGGGACACAGTTTTTCCCATCGGTAAAGACCATTACCGAAATTTCTTCCCCTTCCAGAAAGTTTTCAATGACTATCCGGCTGCCGGCATCTCCAAAAACCTTATCTTCCATAATCCTGGTAATTGCTTCTTCAGCCTGGGATTTATTGGTGGCAATAACAACTCCTTTTCCAAAAGCAAGTCCTTCTGCTTTTATTACGAGCGGATAATCTGCCTCCTTTAAAAATTCCATGGCATTGGCTGGTTCTGTAAATACTTCAAATTCAGCTGTTGGAATATTATGTTTTTCTAAAATATTTTTGGCAAATACCTTGCTGCCCTCTACTCTTGCAGCAAGTTTATTGGGCCCAAAGATTCTTAAACCTCTTTTTTCAAATTCATTAACAATACCTTTGACCAGCGGTTTTTCTGGTCCTACTACAGTTAAGTCGATTTTATGCTCATAAGCCCAATCTGCAAGTTCATTGATATCACTAGCAGCAATATCCACTCTCTCTGCCAGGTCAGTCATGCCGTCATTACCTGGGGCAACATAGATTTTATCTACTTTTTCACTTTGATAGATCTTCCATATCAAAGCATGTTCACGTCCACCGTTTCCAACAACTAATACTTTCATTGTTTACACTCCTTATATTAATAATTGGAGAATAGTCTCTCCCTTATTTAGATTAAAACTGATCTCATTTTCTTATGATAGCATCATCTCGTTCAGGTCCGGTGCCAATCACTGTTATCGGTATTTCTATCTCCTTTTCAATCATATTTATGTAATCTTTAGCCTCTTTGGGTAGTTTATCGAAATCAGTTAAACCAGAGATGTCTTTTTCCCACCCCGCAAAACTTTCATATTGGGGGGCTCTTTCTCCCTTTAAACCAACCTGGGAAATGGTGCATTCACCTTTTTTATAGGAAGTACAAACTTTAATTTGATCTAAACCACTTAAAACATCTACTTTAGTTAATACCAATTCAGTTAAACCGTTAACTCTAACCGCATACTTTAACAGCGGTAAGTCTAACCAGCCGCATCTTCTGGGCCGACCGGTTGTTACCCCATATTCATGGCCTTTTTCCTGTAAAAATGTCCCGTTCTCATCAAACAGTTCGGTGGGGAATGGTCCTGCCCCTACCCGTGTTAAATATGCCTTTGCTACCCCTATTATATCATCAATTTTGGTAGGACCAAAACCGGCTCCGGTACAAACCCCACCGGAAGTGGGATTTGAAGAAGTAACATAGGGGTAAGTACCATAATCTATATCTAAGAGGGTACCCTGGGCTCCCTCGAAAAAGATATTCTTATCTTTTTTATAGGCCTCATCTAAAAGCAAAGATGTATCGGTTACATAAGGCTTGATCTTTTCAGCAGCTTCAAGATACTCTTCTAAGATCTCATCATAATTGAATTTTGGTTTATCATATACTTTACTAATTATCAAATTCTTGTATTCTAATATTTTTTTAAGCTTTTCTTTAAAAACTTCTTCATCAGTTAAGTCACAGATTCTAATACCGCGGCGGGCGGCCTTGTCGGTATAGGTGGGGCCTATCCCTTTTTTGGTTGTCCCTATCTTATTATCTCCTTTACGTTCTTCTTCTAAGCCGTCGAATGTTTTATGATAGGGCATAACCACATGGGCCTGTTCACTGATATGAAAATTATCAAAGGTAATACCTCTTTCCTTTAATCCAGCTATTTCTTCATTAAGGGCAACTGGATCTATTACAACCCCATTGCCAATCACACTTTTTTTCTCCGGATAAAGAATTCCAGAAGGGATTAAATGTAGTTCATATTTTTCATCTCCCACTATTACGGTATGGCCTGCATTATTACCTCCGCTGAATCTTACTACATAATCGGCTGTTTCAGCTAGTTTGTCTGTTACTTTTCCTTTTCCTTCATCTCCCCATTGTGCACCTATTACTACTTTAACTGCCATATCTATGCTTAAGTATATTTACTTAAGCTTCCCCCTTTCAAATATGTAATCAACTTCTTTGATGAAATTCTCATAATCAAATATTTTATTTATCTCTTCTTTATTTAAGTATGTCATAACTTCCCCATCATTTTCAATCTTTTTTTGGAAACTTTCATTATTTTCCCAAGCTTTTAGGGCATTTCTTTGAACTAATTCATAAGCCTTCTCTCTTTTTAAACCTTTATCTATTAAAGCTAGCATGACCTTTTGCGAATAAATTAAGCCCTTGGTTTTATTCATATTGATTTGCATGGTTTCTTCATTGACTTTCAGATTATCTAATACGTCTTTGAACTTATTAATCATATAGTCTAATAGGATGAAACTGTCGGGCAGGATAATCCTTTCAACTGAGGAATGGGTTAAGTCTCTTTCATGCCAGAGGTTGACATTTTCAAGGGCTGGGATTAAATTACCTCTAATTACTCTAGCCAGGCCGCTGATCCTTTCAGTCACGATCGGATTTTTTTTGTGGGGCATGGCAGAAGAACCTTTTTGCCCTTTCGAGAAATCCTCCTCAACTTCTAAAATATCGGTCCTCTGTAGATTTCTAATCTCGGTGGCAAATTTTTCTAAAGAAGCAGCCGCTATACTCAACTTACTCATTAGATCGGCGTGCCGGTCCCTCTGTAAGATCTGATTGGTAATCATGGCCGGATCTAAATTTAACTCTTGCATGACCAGCTTTTCTACTTCGGGATTTATTGTGGCATAGGTACCAACCGCCCCCGAAATCTGTCCCACTTTAATAACTTCTGTCAGCTGATTGAATCTTTTCTCATGACGTTCTATTTCTTTAAACCAAACCGCTAATTTTAAACCGAAAGTGATCGGTTCGGCGTGAATTCCATGGGTCCTACCGATCATGACCGTTTTTTTGTGTAATAAAGCTTTTTCTTTTATCGCTTTTTTTAATTTTTTTAGATCTTTTAATATTAAATCTAAGGCTTCACTTAACTGTAATGCTAAACCGGTATCCTTTATATCATTGGAAGTAATCCCTTCATGAATATACTTTGATTCATTTCCCAAGTTCTCATTAACCGTTTCAATAAAGGCTAACATGTCATGTCTGGTCTCTTTTTCAATTTCTTTTATCCTTGCAACTTCAAAGCTGGCCTTGTCTGCAATTTTCTGGTAGGCTTCTTCAGGTACTTCCCCCAGTTTTTGGCGGGCTTTTACCACAGCCAGTTCGACATCCAGCCACTTTTTGAACTTGTTTTCTTCACTAAATATATTTTTCATCTCCGCGCGCGAGTATCTATCAAGCAAGCTAATCTTCCTTTCTGTATTTATCTTATTCCGACTTAATATTAGCAAATATGGTTATGGGTGTCAAGTTGGGAAATATGCACAAATGAATAGTAGTTAACCAAAATTTTGCATTGTATTTTCAGCCCAAAAGATGTATAATTTTTTACGAGGGTGAGTAAAAATTGGAAAACATTAAACTAATCGACCACAAAAAAATTAGAATATGCTGTGACCATGAACAACAGAGTATAGAATTGGGAAGAGAAAGTATAAATCATGGTTTTTTAAAAACCCTGCCGGGCCCTTCACTGCCGGTCTTTTTATATCTTATAACCCATCTTGATAATAATAATTCTATAAAAACTAATCCCGTAATTATGGCAGGATTTTTAGCCCTGGACCGTGAACAGATAAAAGAAGGCTTAAAAATATTGGAAAATAAAGACTATATAACCTTAAAAGAAAAAAAAGAAGGTAACTATACATATAAAATAAAGTTGAATTTAAATAAAATTGTTGGTTCCAGTTACTGCGAAAGTGATGAAAGCCAAGATGAAGACTTAAAAGAATACCGACAAGAAGTAATTAATAATAACAATTTAAAAGAAGAAGCATATAAAAAAGCCCTGATCAGTTTTTTACCAGAAGGAGTGGAACATTCTTTAATAGAAGAAGAAATCGAACACTGGTTAAGTGATTTTGATAAAGATATGATAAGAGAGCTTATCAGACGGGTCGATAAATGGATAAATAATAATAAAAAAAGTAGTAAAGAAGGCTTTTATTATCTCCACGGTATCATTGATGACTGGTACAGTAAAGAGATTTTTGATTATGACAGATTAAAGTATTTTGATAGAATGTACAGGGAAACCAATGAACTGGCCAAGTGTTACGGACTTAAAAACTGGTACAATGTGAGCGAATCACAAATGGAAATCTTTTATGATTGGCTTAATGATGATAATGGAATTAATCTTTCCGTTGCCAAGTTTGCTATAAAAGAGGCCTTTAAAAGAAAAAGCGATGGACAACCTTCCTTAAAATATATTGAAGATAACTTTATCATCCCCTTAAAGGAAAACAATATCAGAAATATTAATCAGGCAAAAAATGTTTTAAATAATAATTCATTTCAAGTTGAACAAACCGATCAGTCTGAAAAAGGGTCAGAAACCAGCTGGGAAACCTTTGAGTGGGATATTGAAGACCTTAATTAACGTTATACAGGAGGAAAAAAGATGGCTTTAGAACAAAATTATCCCGAACAATTAGAAGATAATGTTGAACAGGAATTTCAACTACTTTCAATATTACTTCAATACCCTAATAAAATAGATGAAGTAGCCGATATTTTAGAAACCAGACACTTTTTAAACCCGAAAGCCCAATTAATCTATGACATATTATTAAAACAGTTTGAACGGGACAACCAAATTTCAAAGACCAAATTATTTTTAAAACTTAAAAATGAGAATATCGTAAAAAGACCGGAAGAAATGATTGAGAATTTAACTTCAGGTTTCAATACCCCAGAAGAACTGAAACCCACTATCGATATTATAAAGAAAAACCATCAAAAAGACCTCTTAATCCGGGCTTCTAAAAAAATAGATAAATTAGCAACACAGACTGAATTAGATATTTCAGAGTATCAGTCAAGGGCCCAGGAAATCATCTTTACAGCCACTAATGAATCTTCTGACCTTGATAAACATATCTATACAATGGAGGAAGCCCTTTTAGAATCCTTTGAAGCTTATTTAAATAGAAAAGAAAAAAAGGTCGATGTGGGATTACAGACCGGCTTTATGTCCCTCGATAATTTAATCGGTGGTTTTAAAAAAGGTCATTTAAATGTAATCGCTGCTTCTACCAGTATGGGTAAAACTGCTTTTGCAATTAATATAGCTAAAAATGTCCTGAAGAGAAATGAACCAACTGCTATCATAAGTCTAGAAATGGAAGCTCAGGAAATTGTAGATAGAATGATTATTCAGGAAGCCCAGGTTAACGGCTGGAAGTATAATCAGGGTGAAACAACCGATGAAGAAGATAAAAGAATTTCTAAAGCTTTAGATGATTTACATGAATTTCCACTAGCCATTTCAGATGAAAGGGGTTTAAATGTAGCCCAGATTAGAGCCCGCTTAAGAAAGTTCAAAGCACAGTTGGATGAATTAAGTCTGGTTATTATCGATTACCTCCAGATGATTCAGCTCCCGGAAGAACACGCCCAAAATACAGCCCGCGCTGTTGGTGAAATAGTGCTGCAGTTAAGAAATTTAGCATCTGAATTAGAAGTTCCTATCGTACTTATCTCACAGATCAGTAGAAGCTTTACTTCAAGACAGGATAAAAGACCGGTCCTCTCTGACTTAAGAGACTCCGGTAATATTGAAGAAGTAGCCGATGGAGTAATTTTCTTATACAGACATGCTCACACCAGTGCAGCCGCCCGGGAAAAAGCGGAAGCAGAAGGAACAGAGCAAGATACAGAGATTATAATAGCAAAACAGCGTACCGGTCAAACCGGTTCTGTTAAGCTGCTATTTGAAGAAGATTACATCTCTTTTGTTGACCCCGAAAATGTATCTTTTGAAGGTATGATACCAAATGAGTAAAGATCTCGACTTAAAAATTATCTATGAATTTACAGATAAATATGAACAATTAAAAAAAGAAGGGGGAATCTCGGAAGAACAGTTTAACGAGATTCTTTCCCTTCTTGATAATTTAGAGAACTTCTCTAAAGAAGAACTTGACGATAAATTAGAAGACATAACTTAGTTCTACATTTAAGGCTGCTTTGGGCAAGCCTCTGCCCGCTCCAAAATCACTGGTTTCAGAACCGCTTAAATAAGAAACATTTATATTTAAGGTAGTATTAGTACTGAGTTGGTTACTATAATTTGGAATCAAGGCAGTACTGCCGTCTTCTAAAGAAGTTAATGTAAAAAAGCCAATCGAGCTGAAGTCATTGATACTATAACTAACATTGGTTAAAAATATATCAAGATATTCATCTCCACCTAAAAATTTCCTGTAATCTAAACCAATTCCAGCTCCTGCCAGAGATTCAACTAAGACTGCAAGCCCTTCATTTTTTTCTACTAAATGATACTCTCCCTGCATGTAAAGTCTATTACCATAACCCTGGTTTAAAAAGTAACTGTAGTCAGCCCCAACCATAAAAGCCTTTGTATTAACATCGGAGACCATAGGAGCTTTATAGTTTATGTTTGTATAGGAACCATATACACCGGCATTTTTTATATCACCTTTTATTGAAAGCCCCCACCTATTTATATCACTTTCAACTGCATCTTGAGCTACATAATTAAAACTCATATCATAATCCTTGATTAAAGTCCTGGCCCTAAAACCATATTTGTCATAACTATTATTAAATTCAGTCACAAAAGAAACATTGCTGTACCAGTTGATAGGATAATGAAATTCAACTGCATCAACATACTTGGCAGAAGTTTCTTCATCGAGGGCTTCTGCGCCCAGGCTGTAATCAATTGGATTAATCAAAGATCCAAATGACCAGGAGATAGGTTGTCTACCCAGGGTTACCCTTGTCCCTTTATATTTATGACGTACATAAGCTTTTTTTAAGTTGATTTTAAATTCCTGTTCTGCATTATTATTGCTACCTGTAATTTCAAAGTTAGCATTATTAAAGTCTAAATTGAGATTAATTGTTTCATAAATACTGTTACTATTCGTCTCATCAAAAAATACTGAATTTAGTCCCGTTGAAACTTCTCCTCCGAACTGATAAGAAGAGGCCAGAGCTGTCGTAGTTGTGAAAAGTAAAGTGATAATTAATATGAAGATAAGTGATTTTTTAGTTAACAATTTCTAAACCTCCCCTTTCATTATTGTAAGGATTCTAATGAGAATGTACCTTCTGGAATTTCAGGATTGAATTCGATAGAATCTATAATAAAGGTAGTCCTGGTGTTCTCTCTCAATTTATTTTCCATGATAGTTCTAATTGGATACCATCTTCCCTCAATTTCTTTTACCTCCGTTACTTCTGCTACTTTAAGTAGCTTACCGCTTTCTGCATAAAGTTCTTCTCTTAATCCAATAAATCTTTCTTTATCGATCCAACCAATTCTCTTATAATAAGAGACCTCTGCCCCTTCTTCCTTGATTGCTTCAATCTTATAACAGGGCCTACCATTATATTCTACTTCCCCTACCAGTTCAAAATTATACAGTTCGGTTAGTTTTTCAGATTCCATCATATCCTTATAAGAGAAATCACTACCCATCATCCCTCTCTCCAGCATGTGTCCGGATAGTTTTACAACATCTTCAGCATCCGGGAAAAACATCCAGAGGTTATCTTCTCTTTTTAAAAATTTAGTGCCTCTATCCATGGGGTTAGTGAATCTAACGAGGGCCTTATCTCCCTCAATTAAAGAAACCATCTTCTTTTCTAATTCTCGGCCAGCGTTATTAATGATCATAGTTGATTCTACCCGCGCCTGTTTTAAATACTCATTGTCATCTCTTTTGTTAATAATTTCTTCAGCAGTTATAGCCAGGGCTGAAGAAGTAAAAATAAATAGGGATAAAATAATTAAAGCTGTCACTTTTTTAAATTTCATAATATTACACCTCCATTAAATATCTCTTAAAGCATCATTAGGTTCTAAATTCGCCGCTCTTCTGGCGGGAATTATACAGGTTAAAGCTGTCACAATTGTACCTAGGATAAATCCGAAGATTACATTTTCTAGATTATAGACCGGGTAAATCATCGGATTCATAAATACTTCATCGATAACACCTTCAACAGCCTGTGTATAATCAATCCCATGTACAGCCAGATATTTTGTTAATGCTCCACCTGATACAGAACCTATTAAACTACCAACAAGTCCCATAAATGTACCTTCAATAATAAACATAGTTAAAATTTCTCTGCTTTTCAAGCCAAGAGCTTGCATCATACCAATTTCCTGGGTCCGCTCTTTTACAATCATGACCATTGTATTTATCACAACAATTGCAGCTAATAATAATAATAATATATAGATAATGTTATAGATATATTTAGCAACATCAAATAATTTTAAAAGGGGATTTGCTTCTCCCCAGGTCTGAATTGCGTATTTGCCTCTCCCATCACTGGACTGAATTAACTGCTCTATCTGGGGTTCTATTGACTGGGCTGCTGACATCGATTTGGTTTTTAAAAGAATTTCAGTTGCCATATCCTGCATTAAAAGAATTCTCTGGGCCTGATCTATTGGTAAATAAAATAATCTATCATTGATTAAGGGTAAATAATGGTCTACTTTACCCACTATTTTAAATGTGGAACCTTTAAAAGCGTCAAAGGAATTTTTATATAATATTGTAACCTTATCCCCTACATTTTTATTTAATGAATCCATGAGTCCAGTGCCCATCACAACTTCTCTTTCGCCCATTTCTATCATTCTGCCTTCAACTAATTTGCTTTCTATTTCAGTAAAGTCTATTTCTTTCTCTGGTAATACTCCCCAGCCTAACATCCGGACAATCTCTTCATCGGGGCTTGCCATCGCACCAAATCTTAATCGCGGGATTGCTAATTCCACACCCTCTTCTGCTTCCAGCTTCTCTACCATGGGCATGATACCCTTGCTATTAAATCCATCAACAGGGTGAATTAAAGATAAGAGCTTTTCTTTTTGGTCATACTGCTCATCGATAATCCTAATATGACCTGAATCGTACTGTACATATAATGAAAAGGAAGAGTTTAAAACCCCCATTACGAGACCTCTTGCAAATATAACAACCATTACTGCTATTGCAATCGCTGTAATTGAAACGATGGTTCTCATTTTATTCCTAAATAGATTTCTACCGGCCAGGGTTATTAAAAATTTCATATATTATAACCTCCCTTATCTGTGGTATATTGCCTTGACTGGATCTTTTTTTGCTCCCCATCTTGCCGGTAAGATACTGGCTAAGGTAGAAATTATAACTCCGAAGATAAAAATGAATAAAAAGGCTTCCGGATGCCAGCCGCCGTATATTTTACCGGCTATCGGCATTCCAAAGGAGGTAGATCCCCCTGTCATTGCAGAAATACTTATCCCAATATTTTTCAACAGATAAACTCCAATTGCTCCGAATATTATTCCAATTGTTGAGCCAATAACTCCAATTCCAGCTGATTCAATAACAAAAATATATATTATTTCACGTGCCTTTAATCCCAATGCCTTCATCATACCGATTTCTTCTAATCTTTCCAGCGCTGCTAAGATTACCGTGTTTATAACCCCTACTGTGGCCAGTAAAATTATAATTGCTAACATAACAAGGTTTTCTATATTACCCTGTCTAACCATAGCCAGGACTTCTTTTGATAACTGCTCCCAGTTATAAGCTTTCATACTTGATCCGGCCTCTTTAAAGTCTTTATTTAAATTTGCTGCCATTTCAACAGATTGGTCCCTGTTTTCTAATCTAAACAAATACTTGCTCACCTTATTTTCTAAATTCAAGGAGTCTTGAGCTAAAGACAATGGTATATATACATACATTTCATTAATCATCGGATTAGGGGTGTCAAGTACACCTTGTAGCTCGGCATCAATAGTATTAAAAGTCCCTTCTTCAGTCTTAAATAATAAGGTTACATAATCTCCCACTTCAAAACCCATCATATTAGCCAAACTTTTTCCGATCATCGCTTTCTGGCCCGAACTTAACATTTCACCCTTTAAAATATATTCTTCTAATTCAAATATATCAATTTCTTTTTTAGGCTGAATGCCAATTACTTGAATCGGGTATTCTTCCTGCCCATTATTAATCGTACCAGAAAAGTTTAGGCGGGCAGTATGTCGGGTAATATTCGAATATTTATTATCTATTTGATTAATAACTTCGTTATTCTCATTTAAGAGATAATCAAGAGGGGCTTCCTCTTTCTCATCCCAATAATCTTCTTCCATAATCTGTAGATGAGCGGTTTCAAGTTCAATATTATTGTCCAAAGATATATCTCTAAGCCCGACCATCAAGGAGTCAGATAATAGAAAAATAAAGATACCAAAGGAAATAACTAGAGCGGTAATTGCTGTCCTTTTTTTATGTCTAGCTAGATTTTTAATTGCTAGTTTAGTGAGGAACATCCAGATCCTCTCCCCTTTTATCAGTAGTCACTTTGCCGTCTCTTATTTCGATCAGTCTTCTAGCGTACTTCATAACTTGGGGATCATGGGTAGAAAATATAAAGGTGGTTCCTAACTTTTGATTCATCTTGAGCATTATGTCCAATACTTCTTCACTGGTTTCAGAATCTAAGTTAGCGGTAGGTTCATCTGCTAAGACGAGTTTGGGATTTTTAACTAAAGCCCGGGCAATGGCTACTCTCTGTTTTTGACCACCGGACAGTTCATTAGGTCTTCTATCTTCTAAACCTCCCAACCCGACTGAGTCCAAAATATCCAATACTTTTTCTCGGCGTTCTTCTTTAGTCATTTCATTGATAATCCTGATGGCAAATTCGACATTTTCAAAGGCCGTTAGGACCGGTATTAAATTATGCCCTTGAAAGATAAAACCCAGATTGTACCTTCTGAAATCAGATAATTCATTTTTGGAAAGCTCCGACAATTTTTTTGTGTTATTATAATGAATTTCACCGGCAGACGGCTTATCCAAACAACCAATAATATTAAGTAATGTGGTTTTACCGGAGCCAGAAGGTCCAAAAATAGTGGTGAATTCTCCTTTTTCAATTTCTATTGAGATCCCTCTGATAGCAGGAACATCTATTTTCCCCTGGTGGTAAGTCTTTTTAACATTTTCAAGCTTAAGTAATGGCATTTTTTAACCTCCCTCTTTTTTAATCCCGTATTGAATTATTTCAATTAAATTGTCAATAAGTGGTATAAATTCATCTAACTGCTTTATATCTTTCTTTTCAAAAAAGTAATCAGTAATAAAAAAACTTGCCCTATATAAAAGACCGGCTGTATAAGTTATATTAATGTCTTTTCTTACCTGGCCGGCTTCCACAGCTTTTTGCAGTAATCTTTCAAACAAACCTTCTCCTAGATTTTTATATTCATCAATTATTGAACGGTAAAATTTTTGATCTTTATTTTTTACGATATCACTTGCCACCTCTGCTAATTTAATATTATCTTCAGCATACTTTAGTCCGGCAATATTTAATCTACGCCAATACTCAAAAAAATCATCGCCTTCATGATCATTTAATTCCTTTTGTACATATTTGAATTTCTTTTCAACAGCCTTTTTTAAAATATGTCTATATAAGTCTTCTTTATCTTCAAAATATTGATAAAAACTACCTTTTGCTATCTCCGCTTTATTCACCATTCTAGTAATACTTGCCTTTGTATACCCATTTTTCGCAAACTCATCGACAGCAGCATTAATGACCCGTTTTTTCTTTTCTTGCGGTAGGTTATAAAAAGTTGTGGTCGGCAATTACTTTACCTCCCTTTTTTATGACTTTATATTCATGTGACTTTCTATTCATATTATAAACCTATAAGGCTTCCATGTCAATTAAATAATTAAAAGAATTACATTTAGTTAAGTGATTTTGAATTATTGAGAAAATGATTAACTCGCATATTAGATAATATAAGCTTACTTTTCTATCATTGCAGTGTTTAATATAATTTGCTCATTATTTTTATTATTTTATACCATTTATAAAATAATTCACCCCTAAATAGCAAAAACCCCCATTGCTGGGGGTTATAATGCAAAATATATTATTTTTACTTTGTCTGAATTATTCTTCTTTTTCTTCCTCATCTTCTTGAGCTTCTACTACTTCAACGATTAGGTTAGCATAAATATCATCAAATAATTTGACAGGTACCTTATGCACACCTAATTCCTTTATGTTTTCATCGAGAGAGATATTTCTCTTTTCGATTTCATAACCTTCTTCTTCCGCAGCTTCAGCTATATCTTTAGTAGTAACTGACCCGAATAACTTGCCGCTCTCACCCGCTTTAACAGGGAAGATAAATCTTTCATCTTCAAGTTTAGCTTTAAGTTCTTGCGCTTCTTCAGTTCTTTCAGCTTTTCTTTTCTTAGCACGCTCTATTTCATGCTTTAATCTTTTCTTTTCTGATTCGGTTGCTCTAACAGCATAACCTCTTGGAATCAGATAGTTTCTAGCATAACCATCGGCTACTTCTACGATATCGCCAGAAGCACCTAATTTATCTACATCTTCTCTTAAAATAATCTCCATTATATAAAACCTCCTTTAACTTTGTTAAGCCTGTTTTTTATTATTTTTAAGTTTCCTGAAATCGAACCAAAAATCTACCAGCCCGAGTAAGATTACTGCAGGTGGAAAGATAGGGATAAATAATACAACTGCTGTAAATATGACTTTAAATAAAGAACTATCTGTCTTTTCATCAATAAAGTAGATAGCTACAGCATACCCCTGAATCAGGGCTAAAAATAATAACAACATATTAAGATTTACAAAAAATATGTTCCTCTGCAATATTAGGGAAACAACAATACCCAACGAAATAAACCAACGAGGTAAAAACCAGTACTTTATATTTTTATAAGTAGTTCGTTTATAACCAGTCTTTCTAATATACCAGTTGGTAACATAATAGTTTAAACTACCTGTTATAATAGCAGATATACCTATCAAGGCCGGGAAGATTCTCTGCAGCAATTGAATTTGGCTGGAAATCATATCTTCCATACCGCTCATATTACCGGTCTGTCCGATAATCCTGGTTACTTCATTTATTATAGCTTGAAAGTCGATACCCAACATATACCGTGAAACATATAAAAGTAAGAGATGGGATACCAATACAGCTCCTATAGTAAATAACAAGGTTCGTAAAGGTTTTATACCTTCCTTGATACAGTTACCAATAACAAAACCAACCAGACCGTAACCAATTACTGCCATCAAACCCAGCATAGGTCCAAACAATAGGCCGCTTAAGATAGCCATAATTGCTATTACAGCAGCTGTTGTATTTAAATCATACTTCAAGGTAATAACAGCCACCGGTATCGGCCAAACTACTAAGACAAACACACTGAGAAAAGGTATATATATGTTAATTAAGGTTAAAACTAATAGATATATTACAGCTTTTATACCGTCTTTTATTTTCTGATTTAACATATTATATTACACCTCTATATCTCATCGATAAGGTATTGTTTAATATTTAAAGGGAGGTTATATTTAAATACCTCCCAATTAATTTTCAATTTATTCTTTTACATAAGGTAATAATGCTAATTTTCTTGCTCTTTTAATTGCTTTTGTAATATCTCGTTGGTGTTTGGAACAATTACCTGTAATTCTTCTGGGTACAATTTTACCTCTGTCTGTTATATATCTGTTTAAGGTTTTTAAATCCTTATAATCTATTTCTTTATCTTTAGCACAAAAGAAACATGATCTATTTCTTCCTCTTCCCATTATTAAACCTCCTTCTTAAAATGGTACTTCAAAATCATCATCTGATAAATCTTGATCATCCATGGTATTATCTTCTTGCTCTGGTTCTTGTTTTTGATAGTCTGAGCGGCTGCTTTTACCTTTATTATTATCACTAGGCCAGTCTAAAAATTTAACATTATTTGCAATAACTTCGGGATTGATATATGTCCTATTATCATTTTTACCTTGGCTTTTTCTAATTTGAAGTGATCCTTCTACAGCAACCAGTCTACCTTTGCCCAAATGATGGGCCACATTTTCAGCCAGCTTACGCCAGGTTACAATCTTAATGTAATCAACTTCAGTTTCACCCTGTTTATTACGATAGTTTCTTTCTACAGCTAATGTGAAATTGGCAACTGGAGTACCATTACTGGTATATCTTAATTCCGGATCTCTTACTAGCCTTCCAATTAATACAATATGATTTAACACTTAAGCCACCCCTTAAATTAGTCGTCTTTTCTAATTATTAATGAACGAATAATCTCACCTAAAATACGGTAATTATGCTCTAGTTGATCTAGAACATCAGGTGAGGAATTAAAGTTAATAAAAGCATAGTAACCAGTACGATAATCTTCAATCTCATATGCTAACTGTCTGTTACCCCATTCATCGATATTATTAATCTCGCCATCATTATCGGTAATAACAGACTTAATTCTTTCTATAATAGCTTCTCTTTTTTCCTCATCCAAATCTGGTCTTAAAACAATTGCTGTTTCGTAATTTCTAACTTTATCCATCTTTTTCTTCACCCCCTCCATACGGTCTAAGCGGCTTCATATTTGTCTTTATGAAGCATGGATTCAATTATATGAATTTATATTACACAATTCTTTATCATTATAGCATTGAAGTATTGAAATTGCAACTTCTAACTAGATAATATTAAACATTAAATTTGAAATAACAGAAGTCGCCATCCTGAATTATATAATCATGTCCCTCGATCCTCAACAAACCCTGTTCTCTCGCATTTTTAATAGAGCCGGCTTCCATTAATTTTTCATAGCTAATAACTTCTGCCTTAATGAAACCCCGCTCCATATCAGTATGGATTTTTCCGGCCGCCTGTGGGGCCTTAGTTCCTTTTTGAACGGTCCAGGCTCTTATTTCTTTTTGCACGGCTGTAAAAAATGTTATGAGCTCTAATAGTCTATAACAATATTTAATCACTTTATTTAAACCTGATTCTTCTAAACCCAGGTCATCTAAAAATAACTGGGCTTCCTCCTCATCCTCTAGTTCAGCTATATCGGCCTCAATTTTGGCACTTACCGAGACAACTTCCGTATTATCTTCTTTAGCATATTCCTTAATTCTGTTAAGATATTCATTATCTTCCTCATTAATATCACTTTCCGAAATATTTGCTATGTAAATAACTTTTTTATCGGACAACAAAAATAATTCATCTACTAATTCTCTTTCTTTTTGGTCTAATTCCATATTTCTGGCAGGAATTCCTTCATTTAGACCTTTTTCAACCTTCTCTAAAATTTCATACTCTTTTTTATATTTATCCTCGCCTGACTTCAACATCCGTTCTGTTTTTTCTTTCCTTTTTTCCACGGTTTCTAAATCTGCCATAATTAATTCAGTATTTATTACCTCTATATCTTTAACTGGATTTAAGTCCTTGTCCACATGAGTTACATTTTCATCTTCAAAGCACCTGACAACCTGTGCTATTGCATCAACTTCTCTAATATGGGACAAGAATTTATTGCCTAATCCTTCTCCCTTATTAGCCCCTTCCACAAGACCAGCTATATCCACAAACTTAATCGTAGCTGGGATCTTTTTGGGTGGTGAAAATAATTCATACAGGTCATCAAGCCTTTTATCAGGAACTTCTACTACCCCCACATTAGGTTCTATAGTACAAAATGGATAGTTCTCAGCTGAAACTCCTGCTTTAGTTAGTGCATTAAATAGAGTAGATTTTCCTACATTTGGTAGACCAACTATCCCTATTTCCATAATATCCCCCTATTTTATAATCTCTTTTAGATTTTTCTCAAATTTCCGCCTGGGCATCATCACGATATGATTGCAATTTTCACATTCGATTTTAATATCCATGCCGACTCTAATTACTTTCCAGCTGTTTGAGCCACAGGGATGAGGTTTTTTCATCTTCACCCTATCACCAACTTTCAAATCAGCCATCTAAAATCACCTCGATTAAGTAAGGACAAAATATAATATTGCAAGAATTATTACTCCGACAAAAAACAAACAACCCTTGTTTTTATATAAGGGTTTATCCTCAAATTTAAATGAATATGAACCTCTTTTACGGGCTTTCTTTAAGTATCTAACAGATTTTGTATACTTACCCTGTTCTCTGTATATTACACCCAAATTATTATAGGCATTACCATAATCGGGGTCAATCTCAATTGCTTTTTCATAAAATCTTTCGGCTTTATCCAAATCACCCTTCTTTTTAGCAATGCTTCCCAAATTTGTTATAGCAGGTACATATTCAGGATCTTCTTGGAGAATTTCATTAAGAATCTCTTTAGCTTTGTCTAAATTATCATTATAAATTTCAATCACAGCTAACTTATTTAAAATTGGTAAAAATTTCTCTTCTACTTCTAAAATCTCATTGAATTTTTCTTTTGCTTCCTCAAATTCGCCAATATCTAATAGATCAGAAGCCTCTTTATATTTTTTTTGTAATTCATCATCAAGTTTATTAATATATTCATCTTCTAACATATCTTATCCCCTCATCTTTTTATTCTTTCAATATTATATAATATTAAAGAGTGTAAAGCAATCTTATAGAAGAAAAAGCGGCCCGAAGGCCGCCTTATAACTTCTTTAATTTTGCCATCCTAAATCTGGTTCCCGAGCTGCTTTAACTTCATCTAACTTCCGGACTGAAGTATTATGAGGTGCATTTTTTACTACTTCGGGATTTTCTTCAACTTCTTTAGAAATAGTCTTTAAGGTATCAATAAACCTATTTAATGTTTCTAGATTCTCTGTTTCAGTCGGTTCAATCATCATGGCTTCCTTAACAACCAAGGGGAAGTAGATGGTAGGAGCATACTGCCCATAGTCTAATAAACGTTTGGCAATATGGAGTGTATCTCCACCTTTTTCCTTCTGTTTTATACCTGAAAGCACAAATTCATGTAAACTATTTGCCTCATAAGGTAATAAGAATTCTTCTTTTAATTGGCTTTTCATGTAGTTCGCATTTAATACAGCATTTTCGGTTGTCTTTTTAAGGCCACTTCCACCTAGAGTCTTAATATAGGCATAAGCTCTGATTAAAACACCATAGTTGCCGTAAAAGCCGTGAATTTTACCTATTGATTTAGGCCTATCATAATCCCAGCAATATTTACCTTCTTTTTTCTGTAGTACAGGCCGGGGTAGATAAGGTTTTAAGAATTCCTTAACTCCCACAGTACCAGAACCAGGACCTCCCCCTCCATGAGGAGTAGAGAATGTCTTGTGCAGATTCAAGTGAAGGACATCAAAGTCCATGTCTCCTGGTCTTGCATAACCCATAACAGCATTCAGATTAGCTCCATCATAATAGAGTAGTCCACCTACGCCATGAATTATATCTGCAATTTGTTGTATGTCTTTTTCAAAAATACCAAGTGTATTTGGATTGGTAAGCATTAGAGCAGCTACATCGTCATCAACTGCTGCTTTTAATTTTTCAATATCTACCATACCTTCTTCATTAGAATCAATTTCAACTATATCAAAACCGGCCATTGTTGCACTGGCAGGATTTGTCCCATGGGCCGAATCGGGCACGATAACCTTAGATTTATCAATCCCTTTATCTTCAAAATATTTACGAATTATTAATAAACCAGTAAATTCTCCGTGAGCTCCGGAGGCGGGCTGTAAGGTCATCTCATCCATACCACTTATCTCTGCTAGATCCTGTTTTAGTTGATAGAGGATCGCAAGTGAACCCTGTACGTCTTCTTGAGCCTGATAAGGATGTAGATTAGTTAATTTAGATATTCTGGCAATATCTTCATTCCTTTTCGGATTATATTTCATTGTACAGGAACCAAGTGGGTAAATCCCTGAATCAACTCCATAATTCAGTTCAGATAATGCTGTATAATGTCTAACTACATCAACTTCACTTACTTCTGGAAAGTCCAGCTCATCTCTTATATAATCACTTCCCAGTTGTTCTTCTAAATCTAATTCCGGTACTTCTAAAGGAGGTAATGAATAACCTTTTCTGCCTGGGCTTGAATAATCTTTGATAAGTTTTTCAGCCATTTACATCGCCTCCAGTAATTGAACTAATTCATCTAATTCATCTTTAGTTCTTTTTTCAGTTACACTCATTAAAATTCCTTCTTCTTCGTCAAATCTGGATAAGTCTAACCCACCCAGGATCTTATTTTCTTTAAGTTCAGTTAATACCTTAGAAACCGGCATTTTAGTTTTTAGCCAGAACTCATGGAAATAATTGTCAATATTAACTATTTCAAACTTATCTAATTCGTCTATTTTTTCAGCTAAGTAATGAGCTTTTGCAAAGGACTGTTCGGCCACTTCTTTTAGTCCCTGCCTGCCCATGGTAGCCATATATATTGTGGAAATAGTTGCATTAAGAGCCTCATTTGTACACATATTAGAAGTAGCTTTTTCTCTTCTTATATGTTGTTCTCTGGTCTGCAGGGTAAGCACATAACCTCTATTACCCTCAGCATCATCAGTTGCACCGGCAATCCGGCCCGGCATCTGCCTGATAAATTTACGATCATCTTTACAGGCTAGATAACCTAAATAAGGTCCTCCGTAATTGAGAGTATTACCTAAACTCTGGCCTTCCCCTACCACGATATCAGCATCATATGCACCGGGTGGGGTTAAAGTGCCTAAGGCAATTGGATTTGCTACAACTAATAATAATACTTTCTTGTACTGTTCTTTTAACTCTTGTATTTTCTTCATCTCTTCAATGGAACCATAGAAATTAGGATACTGTACAACGATGACAGCTGTATCATCATCTAGATTGGATTCTAATTCGGAAAGATCTGTTAAAGAACCATCTAAGCCAATTTCTACAAATTCTAAATTCTGTGGTGCGCCATAAGTCTTTGCTACTTCCCTATAAGAAGGATGAACGGCACTAGAGATTAAGATCTTTTTATTTCTACTAATTCTAGATGCCATCAAGATAGCTTCCCCCATCGCGGAACCACCGTCTAATAGGGAAGCATTAGCGATATCCATGCCGGTAAGTTCACTTATCATACTCTGATATTCATAAATTACCTGAAGAGTTCCCTGGCTTAATTCCGCCTGGTAAGGTGTATAGGCAGTATAGAATTCCTGGCGGGAGATCAGGTGATCTATGATCCCAGGAATATAGTGATCATAAGCCCCCGCCCCTAAGAAAGAAGTATAATTTTCAAGTGAATTATTTACTTCAGATATTTCATGCATATGTCTTTTTAATTCTAACTCTGACATACCCTCTGCCACATCTAATTCTCTCTCTAATTTTATTTCTTCTGGAATCGAGTCAAATATATCTTCTACTGCCTCCACTCCGATCTCTTTTAACATATATTCTCTCTCTTGTGTGGTATTGGAGACATAGTCCATTTACTATTCCTCCTCTAGAAAAGCTTCATATTCTGTACTATCCATTAATTCCTCTAATTCGTCTTTATCTTTAACTTCAATCTTAATTAACCAGCCGCTGCCATAAGGATCTTCATTAATTAATTCCGGTCTATCCATTAATTCTTCATTTACTTCTACTATTATCCCGCTGGCCGGCATAAACACATCAGATACAGCCTTGACCGACTCAATTACACCAAATTCTTCAAATTGATCTAATTCTTCTTCTACAGATGGTAATTCTACAAATACGATATCACCTAATTCTTCCTGGGCATGTTCAGTTATACCCACGACTGCTTCTTTTCCGTCTAATGAAATCCATTCATGGTTCTCAGTGTAAAATAAATCGTTTGGAATACTCATAAAAAATTCCCCCTTTTTTTAAATAAATGGTGTCTTAACAATTTTCGCTTTAACTTCTCGCTTCCTTATACAGATATCCAAGTCAGTATCTTCCTTTGCTAGCTTTTTATCAACATAGGCAAGTCCAATATTTTCATCAAGTGTAGGTGAATAACTACCACTGGTAACTTCCCCTACTACTTCACCATCAACTTTAATTTCATAGCCATGCCTTGGAATCCCGCGTTCCTGCATAATAAAGCCTACTAAAGTCCTCTTTACACCATCTTCTTTCACTTTCTCTAAAGCTTCTATACCATTAAAATCTTCTTTATCGAATTTTATAGTCCAACCTAGATTAGCTTCTAAGGGATTTGTAGTCTCATCAATATCGTTTCCATATAGGCAAAGTGCTTTTTCTAATCTTAAAGTGTCTCTTGCTCCCAAACCAGCTGGTTTTAAGCCCTTATCACTACCTTCTTTTAGCATTGCATTCCAGACTTTAACAGCATCTTCTGCTTTTAAATATACTTCAAAGCCCAACTCACCGGTATATCCGGTCCTGGAAACAATCGCTTCAACCCCTACAATATCGGTCTCTATAAAGGTATAGTACTTTAAATTACTGATCTCCTCCTCTAGTAAGGGTTGAATTATTTCCCGGGAAATAGGACCCTGGAGTGCAATTAAAGCATAATAATCAGATTTGTCTTCAACTTCTGCTTGTTCAAATAATTCAGCGTTTTTCCTAACCCATCTGAGATCTTTGGTAGTATTAGAAGCATTAACAACTAACAGGAATTGGTCCACATCGGTCCTGTAGACTAGGAGATCATCCACTATACCCCCGTCTTCATAACACATTGGCGTATAAAGGACATCACCATTAGTTAATTTAGAAGCATCATTTGTAATTAGTTTTTGAACTAAATCAAGTGCCTCTTTCCCTGAAATTAATATCTCGCCCATATGAGAAACATCAAAAATCCCTGCTTTATTCCTTACTGCTTTGTGCTCATCAATAATGCCGGAATATTGAACTGGCATCTGCCAACCTCCAAAATCAATCATTTTTGCGTCCAAACTTTGATGTTCTTCGTAAAGTGCGGTCTTTTTCACATTTTCACCCCCTAATTTTAATAATAAAAAAAGAGGAGCTTAAGTTTCCTTAAACCCCCCTGTTCTGGTAAGTCCAGAGTTTGGTCCCTTCAGATTTCTTCTGCCTGAGAGTTTCGGCTCTAGTAATGAGCTTTGCTCCTTCGGCGCCTTTTTTCAAGGTCTCTCATCTGAATTTCAACCCAAATCATGTTATTTTCTTTTTCTATATTTAGTTTATTCTTTTTTTGACTTTTTTTCAACATTTTTTTCATTTTTCTTTTCTTTTTTCTCTTCTTTTGATTGGGTAAAACTTTGTTTTTTGGTAGAATTTTCCAGGGGAGCGCTTTTGCCAATGAATTTTGCGCCTTCCTCTACTACCAACTTTTTAGCCTTAATATCGCCTTTTAAGGTGCCTGTTTCAAGAATTTCAAGCTTATCCTTGGCAACTATATTCCCTTCGACCTTGCCGGCTATAACAACCTTTCTGGCTTCTATATTGGAATTAACTTCACCTGACTCTCCCACAAAAACATCACCATCTGCCTCTAAAGTACCAGTAAGAGATCCTTCGACTCTTATCGACCCTTTTGTCTTTAGTTTTCCATCAAACTCAGTCTGTTGGCCAAAAATAGTGCTAATTTCATCTCTTTTAACATCTTCTTCTTTGTTAAACAATAGGATTACCTCCCAATAAATTTTCTGGGGTTTTTAGGTACCCCGTTTATTCTCACTTCATAATGTAGATGGGGGCCAGTACTTTTGCCCGAATTACCAGTTAAAGCAATAACTTCACCTTTTGTGACCTTGTCTCCTTTACTAACTTTACTTTTGTTTAAATGCGAATAATATGTACTATAGCCATGTCCGTGCTCCACTTTTACACTTAAACCATAACCACCATTCCAGCCGACAAAAGTCACCTTGCCTGGAGCTGTTGCCAATACCGGAGTGTTATACCAGACTGCTATATCTAAACCTTCATGGTATTCTTGTTGATTTGAGATCGGATCGATTCTCCAACCAAAATTTGAAGATATGTAACAGTTTCCACTATCAGCAAGCGGCCAAAGCTTAGGGATTGAAGACCTCATATCCTTATATTCTACCGCTTCATCTTTTAGCTCATTTTGGACAGATCTTTGTTTTGAAATAGTATCTTCTGCTAAATTGATTTCTGCCTTCATTTGTTCGATAAGTTTATCTGTTTCATGGTAGTATAGGTTTAATTCGCTGCCGCCCATCGGAATTCCTTGTTTTAAAATATTACTGTTAGTTCTCAGAATACTTGTAATATTAATTTCTTCATTGAAATTATTATCTTCATTGATATTGGTATCTTCACCTAATATATGCCTTATCTCCTGGTTGGATTCCTTTATGCTTCTTAAGGAAGCCATTAATTCTTCAGTGTTTTGGCTTAAAACTAGCAAATTTTTCTTCAAGCTTTTATTCTCTTCCTGTAGTTCTTCGATATTTGCGCTATTTTTGAATTCTTGAAAGTTTGCTTTGGTCTGTTTATATTTCCCTTTATAATAAAGGTAATTACAGGATAGTATACCAATACCAATAACTAATAATAATATGATAATAATAGGAATAATACGTCTAAAAGAGAAGTTTTTGATTTTATTACGCGTAGAAGAAGGGGTTACTGTTATGTAGAGTTTTTCGCTTAGAAATTCTTTGATGTTCTTCCAAAGCGAACCATTCATAAAATTCCTCCCCTTACTATATTTGTAGTTATTTGCTTAAATTAGATTATATCATAAAATTTGGATTAAGAAAAGTGTATCTAATTACTAAGTTTAAAATACAAACTGGGCTATAACAATTGCCACAAAGATTGAAGGTAATAAGTTGCCAATCTTTATTTCAGCGGAAAGAAGCATATTAAGCCCGATTGCCATAATTAAAAGTCCACCAGTAGCTGTCATCATGGCGACAACATCCTGATTGAGAAGCTTCTGGGCCCAGGATGCCAATAATGAAATGGATCCCTGGTATAAAAGGACCGGGATACTAGAAAACATGACTCCAATCCCAAATGTGGCTGAAAAGGCCACGGAAGCTGTCCCATCTAATAAGGACTTTGTAAATAAGATAGACGGATCATTATTTAATCCATCCTGAATTGCGCCCATGATTGCCATTGCACCCACACAGTAAATCAAGCTGCTCTGCACAAACCCTTGTACAAATAGGCCATCATCACTGCCAAATCGTTCTTGAATCTTTTCTCCAAACCCTTCTAATCTACTTTCTACTTTTAAGATTTCTCCTATTATTCCACCAATTACTAGACTGAAAATTACTACCAGCGTCCCTTTGGTGCTTTCTACTGAAAAAGCCATCTGGAGACCGATGATCAAAACTGCTAGACTTATCCCCTGAATAACTATATTTTGAAATCTTTCCGGCAGTCTTCCTTTTACTAGGAATCCTACTAAGCTTCCTATTAATATTGCTATTACATTAACTATTGTGCCTATCATATTAATTAACCTCCGTTAAACATTTTAATTAATTCTTCTTTATACTCCCTCCTCGTCAGAGCAACTATTAGATCATCTTTTTTAATAATAGAGTCTCCACGCGGAACTAAGCTTTCATCCCCTCTTAAGATTGTAACTAAAACCGATTCTAAGGGGAAGTCTATCTCCCTTAATTTTTTATTTAAATAATCACAGTTGTCACCAACCGGGATTCTCACTAATTCTATTTTATCATGATTCTTATTTAAAATGTACCTAAGATCCTGTAAGGTCATTTCCTGGTCTACGAGAGCCGTCAAAATGGAAGCACTGCTCACAGCCACATTAACTCCCAACCAGTCGAAAAGCCTTTCATTACCCGGGGTATTAACTCTGGTGAATGTCCGCGGAACATCAAATTTACGTTCGGCCATCTGACAAATAACAAGATTATCTTGATCATCACCTGTTACAGCTAAAACTACATCAGCTTCATTAATACCCGCTTCTTCTAATAAATTTTCATTAGTGCCATCCCCACAGAATACTTTTACTCCATATTTTTGTTTCAACCGCTTACAGTTATCTTTGTTATTCTCGACTGCATGTACTGTGTGATCTTTCTCTAATAATTCCTTGATTAGATAAGATCCGACTTTGCCGCCTCCAACTACTATAATAAACATTTTTTCACCTCAGTTAGTAATTGTTTCACGTGAAACATTATCTGTTATTAACTCAACTTGTCAATTATCTTTTCCATCTCTTTATAATCTTTACAATTTATAGTGACAACTTTTTTGCTTACTTTATCCTTGATATCAACATCAAGCCCAAGTCTTTCAGCTAACAACTCTCTTGCCTTGACCCATTTGGGCGCCAACTCTTTTTTCTTCTTTTGGGTTTTGTCTTTTTTATCTTTGTTCTGATATTTTTTCACGAGTTCCTCGGTTTTCCTAACGGACAGGTCTTCTTCAACTATTTTATTTGCCAAATCCACCTGTTTTTTGCTTCCCAGAGGTAATAAAGCCCTGGCATGTCCCATTGAAATTGTTTCACGTGAAACAATTTCCTGGACAGAAGGTGGCAAATTCAACAATCTTAATGTATTGGCAATTGCAGACCGACTCTTTGAAACCCTTTCTGCCACTTCTTTTTGGGTAATATCAAATTCTTCTATCATTTTTTGATAGGCATAAGCTTCTTCAATTGGATTAAGATCTTCCCTTTGCAGGTTCTCGATTAAAGCCACTTCCATCATCTCATCATCTTTGAACTCTCTGATGATAGCAGGGATTGTATCAAGACCGGCCTTTTTAGCGGCTCGCCATCTTCTCTCACCAGTTACAAGTTCAAAATTGTCATATTGAACTTCTCTTACTGTGATCGGCTGCAGAACTCCTTTATTCTCAATGGAGTTAGCCAGCTCATCAAGCGATTCTTCTGTAAACCGATCTCTTGGTTGGTAAGGATTTGGCTTAATCTTTTCTATATCTATATCTTTTATTTCGTGTTCTCTCTTTTCACCCTGACTTTTTGATAGAAGTGCGTCCAACCCTTTACCTAATCTTTTCTTATTCACGTTCGATCACTTCCTTTGCTAATTCTTTATAGGCTTTAGCTCCCCGGGAACTAGGATCATAAGTAATAATCGGTTCCCCAAAGCTGGGGGCCTCGCTAAGCCTTACGTTTCTGGGAATTATTGTGTCAAAAACATCTTTCCCGAAGTACTTTTTGACCTCTTCAATGACCTGACTTGAAAGATTAGTCCGGGCATCATTCATTGTTAGCACAACACCTAATAAGGTTAAATCAGGGTTTAAGTTGCTCTGTACTAATTCTATAGTTTGCATCAGTTGGCCCAATCCTTCTAAGGCATAATATTCGCACTGAATGGGAACAATCAATGAATCGGAAGCAGTTAAAGCGTTTAAAGTTAGTAAACCGAGGGAAGGGGGACAGTCAAATATTATATAATCATATTCTATATCAGATTCTTCAATCTTCTTTTTTAAGCGGCTCTCCCTGGACATAACTGAAACTAATTCAATTTCAGCCCCAGCAAGGTCTATATTGGCAGGAAGTATATAGAAGTTGTTATGACCTGTCGGTTGAATAATATCATTTAGATCTGTATCGTTAATTAAAGCATCATAAATACTATATTCAAGGTCACTTTTTTCGAGCCCCAATCCACTGGTAGCATTGCCCTGGGGATCAACATCTACTATTAATACTTTCCGCTCTCTTTCTGCAATGCTTGCCCCTAAGTTGATAGCTGTGGTGCTTTTACCGACACCACCTTTTTGATTAACTATAGCTATTTTTCTTGCCAAGTAAAAAACCCCCTCATTTATTTTCTCCCTGCTTTTTTGGTATTACGATATTATACCTTATATATTCCTCATCATCTTCTTTATCTACCTTTACTTCAATTCCGGCCTTCTTCAACTGATCTATAGCAGAATTTAAGGTGTTTTTTAACAACCTCATATCTGCATAATAAGTTTTTACATTTTTGCTCTCTGGTTTTTCTTGTTCTTTAAGATATTTATCTATCTTCCTGTTAAAACCCCTAACAGAAAGACCTTTTTCTTTCGCTTCTTTTATAAATTCTTTTTGCTTTTCATTATCATCCACTTTTAGGAGGGCTCTAGCATGACGTTCCGATAAATTATACTTCCTGATTAAGGCTAGAATTTCTTCCGGTAGTTTTAATATCCTTAATTTGTTGGCTATAGTACCCTGGCTTTTCCCGACCTTATCTGCCATCTCCGTCTGACTAAGATCGAATTTGTTCATAATACTATAATAAGCGAGGGCTTCATCTAAAAAGTTGAGATCCTGTCTCTGTATATTTTCCACCAGCGATATTTCGGCCACTTCCTCTTCCTTATAATTGTTTACAATGGCCGGGACCTGCTCTAAATCAATTAACTTAGCAGCCCTCAGCCTTCTTTCTCCGGCGATTAGCTGATACTTGCCATCTTTTTCACTCACTATTAAAGGCTGGATAATCCCGAAGTTCTCGATTGATTCAGCTAATTTTTGTAAGTTCTTTTCACTAAATTCAGATCTCGGCTGATGGGGGTTAGGTACTATTTTATCGGTTTTTATCTTTTCTATTTTATTATTTTGGCTCTTTTTGCCTAAAAAAGGAAAGTCCATTTATTTCCCTCCATTACTTTTATAATTATTCTTTATAATCAATACTTTTCCTGCCTAAAGAGGGCGTTTTTTAGGAATTCCCGCCCGCCTAGGGTACTTATCAGAAAGTTCATTTTTTCTCATGAATTCCAAGATATATCTAGTTCCATCTAGGAAAGGGATATCTAATTTATAGTTATTCTTATATTTTAAATTTAATTTCTGGATAGCATTTTGGGCCTCTTTTAATTCATCTTGGTAAGAAGGCCCTTTATATAATAGGATTTTACCCTCGTTCTTACAAAAAGGAGCTGTATATTCCAATAATATATTGAGGGGGGCCACGGCCCGGGAAGTTGCGTAATCATATTGAAATCTGTAATCCTTGTTTTGGCCTAAATCTTCCGCCCTTGCGTGTAGAACCTCGATACCTTCATAAAGTTCTAATTCTACCTGCAGCATTTTTAAAAAATTAGCCTTTTTTAAGCTAGCTTCTAAAAGGGTTAGCTTAACATCGGGTTTTAAAATTTTAAAAACAAAACCGGGGAAACCAGCCCCGGTACCAATATCAATTACCTTACCTCCAATATCGCTTTTGAGAAAGAGTCCAGCTGAATCCAAAAAGTGGAACTTGATAATTTCTTTTGGTTCTGTAATAGAAGTAAGATTATATTTTTTATTTTCTTGAATTAGGAAGTCTATATACTTTAAAATCTGCTCTTTTTGGTCTTTATTTAATTCTAAACCTATTTGTTTAAAACCCTTATCTAGATAATCTTTCAGGCTGCTTTTATTCATTTTTCTGCTCGCTTTCATCAGATTTTTGCTCGCGTTCCTGCTGTTCAATATAGATCATCAGCACTGATATATCAGCAGGAGAGACCCCTGAGATCCGGGAAGCCTGTCCTAAAGATCTCGGTCGTATTTTATCCAACTTTTCTCTAGCTTCCAGTCTTAAATTTTCTAATTCATCGTAGTCAATATCTTCTGGAATCAATTTATCTTCCATTTTCTTGAACTGTTCAATCTGAGATTCTTGCCGGTCAATATATCCTTTATACTTAGTTTGGATAGTGACCTGTTCTTTAACTTCTTGGCTTACTTCTGGGAGATCGGGAGCAAAGAATTTAAGATCATCATATTCAACTTCCGGCCTTTTGAGCAGTTTGGCCAGTTTAACGGGCTTTTTAAGGGCACCGCTGTCTAGGCTTTTTAATCTTTCCCTATTTTCCGGGGTGGGAGTAACCTGAACATCTCTTAAAAATTCCAGGGTGCGTTCAATATCATGTTTTTTATCCAAAAACTTCTGATAGCGCTCTTTCGAGATTAGTCCTAAATTATAGCCAATTTCTTTCAACCTAAGATCGGCATTATCCTGCCTTAAAATTAAACGATATTCAGCCCGTGAGGTCATTATTCTATAAGGCTCCTCTGTACCCTTGGTCACTAAATCATCAATTAAGACTCCTATATAAGCCTGGGAACGGTCTAATATCAATGGGTCTTCGCCTTTTAGTGCTAAAGCCGCATTTATACCGGCAATAATCCCCTGGCCACCGGCTTCTTCATAACCGGAAGTTCCATTAATCTGTCCGGCCGAATAGAGGCCGTTAATCCTTTTCGTTTCAAGGCTTAACTGCAGTTCGCTGGGGTCAAGACAGTCATATTCGATTGCATAAGCTGCCCTCATTATCTCAGCTTCTTCTAAGCCCGGAATTGTTTTTAGTATTTCATACTGAACATCTTCCGGTAGACTTGTCGGAAGGCCTGAAATATAATATTCACCTGTTAATTCACCTTCCGGTTCTAAAAATAATTGATGACGGTCTTTATCAGGGAATCTAACAACTTTATCTTCGATAGAAGGACAGTATCTGGGACCGACTCCTTCAATAACACCACTGAATAGAGGAGTCCTCATCTTATTATCACGAATAATCTTATGAGTTTCTTCATTTGTATATGTTAAATAACAGGAGACCTGATCTCTCTCAAGCGGAGGAGAGTCAAAAGAAAAGGAAAGACCTTCATCTCCGGTCTGTTCATGCATTTTTGAAAAATCAATACTTCTTTTATTAACACGCGGAGGAGTTCCGGTTTTAAACCTTCTTAGGTTAAAGCCTAAATCTTTAAGAGATTCAGATAATTTGTTAGCAGGATACTGCTGATTTGGACCTGAATTAAAGGTTGCTTCTCCTATAATCACTTTACCTTTAAGGAAAGTACCGGTAGTCATTACAACCTTTTCCGCCTTGAATAATATTCCAGTTTTGCTAATTACTCCCTTTATTTCACCCTCTTCCACTACAAGGGTCTCAGCAATCTCCTGTTTTAAATCAAGATGTTCTTGTTCTTCAAGAACCTGTTTCATACGAGTATGGTATTTTTTCTTATCAGCCTGACCTCTTAAGCCGTGCACAGCCGGGCCTTTCGCCGTATTCAGCATTCTAATTTGCAGCATGGTCTCATCCATGTTAATTGCCATTTCTCCGCCTAAGGCATCAATCTCTCTTACGATATGTCCTTTACCCGGTCCCCCTAAAGATGGGTTACAGGGCATAAAGGCAACATGGTCAAGATTTACAGTCATTGTTAAAACATCAAAACCCATCCGGGCCGGGGCCAGAGAGGCCTCACAGCCGGCATGACCGGCACCAATGACGATTATATCATACTCTTTGTCAAATACTTTATTATAATTGTAATTTTTTTCCATTTTTATAAACCACTCCTTAACTATTTACCCAAACAGAAGTCACTGAAAATCTGGTCTATAATATCATCAGTAACGGTTTCACCTGTAATCGTGCCTAGATAGAAGAGAACATCCTTTAAATCAATTGTTAAAAAGTCATGGGGCATTCCCTCATCTAAAGACTGCTTAACCTTTCTAATCGAATCTAAGGCCTTATTAAGGGCATCCCGATGACGGACCTTAGTGACCATAACATCACTATCAACATTAATCTGTTCATGTAAGATCTCTTCTAAAATAGTGTTTTTTAATTCTTCAATACCTTCTTCCTCTTTAACAGAAATCCAGAGGAGAGGGTGTTCTTTAAACTCTTTTTTCATTTCTTCCAAATCAATTGACTGCTCTAAATCAGTCTTATTAATTACAATAATTGTAGGCTGTTCTTTTATTAATTCATAAACCTTTAAATCCTCTTCAGTTAATCCCTGACTGACATCCAGCATCATAATTACTAGGTCAGCCTTTTGAAGAGAATTCCTGGTTTTTTCCACTCCGATCTGTTCTACCACATCATCAGATTCTCTTACGCCCGCCGTATCTATAATTTTTAAGGGGATCCCATCTAAGTTAATATATTCTTCAATTACATCCCGGGTTGTGCCCGGCACATCAGTAACAATCGCCCTATTTTCCTGCAGGAAATAGTTGAGTAAACTGGATTTACCCACATTAGGTTTTCCTACAATAACGGTTTTTACCCCTTCCTGGTAAAGCTTACCCTGTTTGGCAGTCTTAATCAGTTTTTCTATCGGTTTTTCGATATTTTTTACTTTTTCTTCTAATTGAGAAGATTCAAATCCCTCGATCTCATCTTCAGGAAAATCTATGGAAGCTTCCAGATGGGCTAACAAGGTAATCACATCATCCTTAATATCATTAACCTTTTCAGAAAGTCCGCCTTTTAACTGCTCCATCGCAATTGAAAGACTTTTTTCTGTTTTAGAATTTATTACATCAATAATAGCTTCCGCTTGGGCCATGTCAAGTTTTCCATTCATAAAAGCCCGGCGGGAAAATTCGCCAGGTTCGGCCATTCTCGCTCCCTGATCTAAGACCAATTCCAGGACTGATTCTAAGGGAACCATACCACCGTGGCAGTCAAATTCAACCGTATTTTCTCCGGTAAAAGAATTTGGATGGATCATTATTATGGCCAGTACTTCATCAATAGTGTCTTTAGTTTCTGGATCTACTACATAACCGTGGTGGGCAGTATGAGAATCAGCTTCGCTTAAATCTATACCCGAAGATGCTTCAAATATTTTAGTTCCAATTTCAATTGCCTCCGGACCGCTAACTCTCACCTTGCCGGTACCGGAAGTGCCGTAGGGAGTTGCTATTGCAGCAATTGTATCTTCTTTCATGTTAGACATCTTAATAACCCCCTTTAAAAATATTAAACCCAGCAGGACCACCTACTGGGCATTAAATGTCTAATTG
>CAZGMM010000014.1:0-33831 GCA_964526845.1 uncultured Halanaerobiales bacterium
TTCATTATATGATAATTGAATTCCTTTTTAAAATATCTACAAATATTATTTGTTTAATTTGTTATCTTTTTTCCTGTTTTTCTTAATCACCTTCATGCCTTCTCTTTTACTCAAATTGGATAATTCTTTATTATTGATAAATTCTTCCACCCTTTTGGGAGCTGTTCTTGAATATTCTCTTAAGGCCCAACCAATTGCCTTTTGAATAAAAAATTCATCTATATCTTTTAATCTTTTTATATTGCTAAATAATAAATTCTGGTCTGTATCTTCTTTATATGCTAGTTGAAATAAGAGGACGGTCCTCTGTAACCAGATATTATTTGATGTAAGCCATTTGTTTATAAATTCATCTCTAAATTGCGGGTATTCTTTAAAGTATTCCCCGACAAGTTTTTTGGCAATGAAATCAACCGTATCCCACCATGACTTATTTTCGATCATGTAGGCCATTAATTTAATATCCCCAATCCGAAAATCGTTTTTATATCTTTCAAACAGTTCCATGGCAAAGTACTGCAGTTCCCGCTGCTCAGCTGACCACAGCTTAATAATGACCTGACTTAGCTGGGCATGGGGAGGTCTGTTTTTGATTTTCTGCAATTTTTTACTCAACTTTCTTCTTTCAGTAGCCTGGATACCATAAAACTCAAACTTATTTCTCATATATTTTTTCATCTGTACTGCTTTATCTTCATCTTTATTTTGTTCAAATACTCCTTTTACTTTTCCAATATAGTCATCTGCAGAAAAATCATTAACCATCATTTTGACCTCCTAATTTAAGATTAAAATCCTGTTTGATTAGCTGGCCCGCTTTTATTTCAACTAATTTTGTTTCGGGACCGACAACCGTATATTTATTATATCCTTTTGGCAGTTTTATTTCCACTGTTACCATTACTGTATCCAGTAAAGAAGAAAAGTTACTAAATGAAACATGATATCGACCTAAATTATCAGTCTTGATAACTCTCCCATCAGAGGTAATAATCTTTAATTTAAGGTCCTTATTTACTTTTTTATTTAAAATATTTACCTGCCCAATTAACAGGGCTGAGTGATCTATTGATCTTTTATTATACTTTAAATCAGACTTTACTTTGTCTACCACTAAACCATCATTGTTTTTACTGTAGACCCCAATTTTATTGGTATATTTATCTACCCGGTTAAAATTAGAATCGGGTTTTACATAATAACCTATATCAAGTACTTCTGAAGGTTGTAAGATAAAGTTGCTGATTTTTATTGAATTATCTTCTCGAAAAAAAGTGGAACTCACCTGATCTTCAGATGTTTTTAAACTATCTTCTATTAATTTTAAGTGGGGATCTATCTCGATTTCTACATAGGCCTTTTTGATTTCATATTCGGATCTATTTACTATTTGATATTTTTGATAGGAAATATCAAACTGGGCCAGGGTCTTATCATTTGTATCTGTCTTTATTTTAATAGGATCTTCCAGATCTTCCAGCGGTGGTCTAGCTGGTTCGATTAAATGATCAGCCGAAGTTACTTCAAGATCGTAAAAGTTCACATAAGCCTGGGAAAAGCAAAAAAAGCCGAACCTACCCTTCGGAAATTCACCGGCAATATTAATAACTTCTTTACCATTGATACTTAATTTGAAGTTGTTATTCAAATAAACAGCTTTAAAGTTATATTCCTTACCCTTTTCCCAGCCAGCATTGGCAGCTCTCCCATCAAAAAGGATTTCGCCCGGGATTTCAGGCTGGACAAAATCTTGCTTCTTGTGATAAAATATCTGGCCGGCTCCGAACAATCCCCCATTATCCCAGGCAAATATATATGAATCATTTATGTCTTGATAGCCGAAGACCAATCCGAAAGTATCACTATCATAGGTAAAACTATCAACTTTGATCGTCCCCTTAATTATCTTGTTTTCGATCTCTCTGTCAGAGAGGTAATAATAGTCTATAGTAGCCTTATCTAACTGTGTTACCCGGGTATTGTCTGAATTTAATAACCAATAACCATTATTTATTTTGGTAAAGTTACTTAAGTCCAGATACTCTTGACTAAAAACAGGACTGCTGAGAATAGTAATACCTACGGTCAAAATTATTAAAATTGTAATTATTCTTTCTTTTAAATTCATCTTAATATCTCCTTTCTCCTACCATCTATAGTTTAAATTTAAGGAAAACCCTTTATCCTTTAAATCCAGTTCACTTATATCATAATTAAAGTCGTTAAAGTTATATTCTAAAGCTAATGTTAAGCCATCATTTATTGATTTTTGTAATCCCACTAAATATCCACTATCTTTCCTATCCAGTAGTTTTTGATAAAGTGTTTTATACTCTACTTTAAAGGTATAGTCATCATAGAAATTATAAATTATACCAAAGCGATTTAATTGAATCTTATTTTTAATAAAAGCATCATCCATATTTTGTTTAATTAGGTGACTTTGTAAACCTGTATCCAATGAAATAAATCTGTTTAATTTATATAAAAAGTCTAGAGATTGTTGAATTGTATTTTTCTTTTCTAAAGTACCGGCTACTTTACTTTCTTGAATTTCCTTTAAATACTTATACATGAAGTTATAATTCTTATTTGTAGGACGGTACTTAAATTTGAAAAGATCTTCTTTATTTCTTTTTTTAATATTTGTTGTTTTATTATTCTCAGTATTACACTTGCTTGCAATGGTAATTAAAGTATGGGGCTTAATTACTTTTTCATAAGAAAAATCGTATTTTTCCTTTTGATATAAATTTGATTTATTTTTTACAGTTTCATATTGAACATTACATTTACTGGCCTCATTCTCATAATTTAAATTACCTCTTATCCCAGATCTTTTTTCATTTGATTGGTTTAATTCATACCTTAGATAATTTATTCCGGCTGTTAATCTCTGTTTAAACAGCATCTGATATTTAATAATATCGGTGGTGCTGATCTCCTTTTGGTTATACACATTTTTTATTAATGATATACTGTTTTTCTCATTTATGGGATACTTTAGGCCGAAGGACTTTTTTACAAATTGATCGTTTTGTAGTTGTTTCTTAACAATTTTATATAATTGCAAACCATGTTCTCTTTGATACTTGTAGCTTTCTTGTCTAAATTGAGTGTCTAAAACCTTGTTTTTATAACTAAACTTACCCTTTTCAGCTATCATATAATCAAAGCCATACTGGGTATACTTTTTATCATTTGTCAGATTATGTAAGCAGCCCCAGTATATGTATGAATTTTCTGAAAACTTTAGCCTAAAAAAATTATCTAGACTCGTTTGTCTACCCTTATCTAGATTATCAAATTCATAGATGTAGGTACTATTTAATTTCAGTTTTGATGAAAGACGGCTAATAACATCAGCCTGATACTTATATTCTTTTAAATTCAAATTGTTGGTCCGATTGGTATATTTAAAGTTGGTATCAAACCTATTATTTAGTTTGGTAGATAAACTAAGCTGATGTTCGTCTTCTATATAATGGTTCTTTTCACTCTCCAAGTTAGTATTTATACTGCGTCCCTTAAATAGAGTATTTTCATCGATCCTCTTTTGATATCTAATACCATAGCTTACCTTTTCCTTTTGAACAGTCGGGTCTTTAATATAATTATCACCATTGTTGATACTAAAACGAGTATTACTTTCTCTTTCTTTTAATTTTTGGTATTCCAGGCTATAGCTTTGCCTTTTATCAGGTATGAGCTTTATCACAGCCCCCCTTACAATTCTTGTCTCCTCTTCAGATATATCGTAGAATTTTAATTTCGTATTTTTAAAAATATGAGTACTATACTGATAACCCTTATTTAAGTACTCCCTTCTATTGCCTTTTATTTTATAATTAATAATCAGTTCATAATTATAGTCCGGATTATTGAGGAAAAATATGGTAGGCTTAAATGAAATCCTCCCATTTAGATAGTCAATAGTATAATCCTTTCCTTTTGTCAGGACGGTTATTTTCAGCAGCCTATTTTCCTTATCTAGAATATTTACAAAAAGGTTCTCCGAATCATTTTTTAAATTACGGCTGCTTAAAAATATGACAGAATAATTGGGATTTAAGACTTTATCGGTTTTAGAAACCTCCTCGGACTTACTGAGAAAGGTATCTAATTTGTTTACTTTACCTTTATGAGAAAACTTTACTCCTTTATAGTAATTATAGTAATCAGAAAAAAGGGGAGTTTTAACCTGGTAGTTATACCGACCGTATAATAGGTTATATTTTTTATAATCGGCCCGAAAGTATTCTTTTTGTTTGCTTAAATCCTGAATTAAGTACGAATCATCCAAATACTTTTCTTGTTTAAACTTAGAATAGTTGTTTATGGGTTCACTATCATACTTAGCGCTGAAAAAGAGCCTTTCTTTCAGATTATCTTTTAGGAAAAATGAGAGATCTGGTTCTATTTTGTTGTTAATATCTAAATCTAGATAACCTGTAAAATAGGAAGCCCGTGCTTCAATCAAAGGTGTAAATAATAGGGAAAAGACTAAGACCAATAAGACAAGATTAATACTGTGTTTTTGCAATGAATTCACTCCTAATTAATTTAAAAAATTTTTTGTACAGTAACACCTTTGATGTATTGATTGGGAATACCTTCTTAATATTGTAAATATTTAGCACTATAGTACAAAAAAAGAACGACAGCCTCAGCTGTCGTGTAAAAACTTATCGCTTTTTGTCTGAAATTAATTAAAAAAGTTCTTTATTGCCGTCTGGGCACTTTTTATTGTCAGGTTGAATAAATTACTGTTTTTTTCAAAAATATCCTGTAGTGAGTCGACCACATAATCAATCTGTTCATAACTCACAGTCAGGGGCGGCTCCAGTCTAATTACATTGGGATTATTTAAGGTATAGGCAGTAATCACCCTATAATCATTGTTGAGAGAACCTGCTACCATCGCCCCCATATATTCAGCTGAAAACTTGCTGACCAAGCCACCAGATAAACGGTCCAATAAACCGGGTTCAGGCTGGTTAAACTCTATACCAATCATCAGTCCCTTGCCCCTAACCTCTTTAACTAAATTATATTCAGCTTCAAATTTTTTTAGTTGTTCTAAAAAGTATTCGCCTTTTTCAGCGGCCTGTTCACTTAAATCATTGGTTAGAATATAATTAATAGAAGCTATTACGGCAGCGGAAGCACGGGCATTGCCTCCAAATGTGGAAGTATGCAGTAAGGCTTTTTCCATACTACCATAGGCCTGCTTCCAGATTTTAGGTTTAGAAATATAGGCACCAACCGGTTCAATCCCCCCACCTAAAGACTTAGCAAGACACATAATATCAGGTACTACTCCTTCATGGTCAGCTGCAAAGAGTCGGCCGGTTCTACCTAAACCAGTCTGAATTTCATCTAAGATCATTAGAACTTTATTTTCATCGCATAAATCTCTTACTTCTTTTAAGTACCCGGCCGGAGGTACTATTACGCCCCCTTCCCCCTGGATAGGTTCTAAGATTACAGCTGCAATATTACTGCTACTGTTAAGTTTTTCTCTTAGGGCTTCAATGTCTCCAAAGGGAATCTCTTCTGTGGCCGGCAGCAGGGGATTAAAGTGTTTTTGATACTTGTCACGGCCTGTAATAGAAAGGGAACCATAGCTCTTCCCGTGAAAGGAATCTTTACAGTATATTATTTTTTCTTTCTCGGTGGCAGCCCTGGCTAATTTGATCGCCCCTTCAACAGCTTCTGTACCACTATTACCAAAAAAGCTTATCTCCAGGTTACCGGGTGTGACCTGTGCTAAGTTATAGGCAGCAGCACTGTAAATACCACCTAGTGAGGCTTGTAATAAATTGGGTTTTTCCCTTACTTTATTAACCGCCTCAATTATTTCATCTCTATTATGTCCCAAATTTAAGGAACCATAGCCTCCTAAAAAATCTAGAAACTTTCTGCCTTCTTCATCATATACTTCTACATTATCGGCTTTTACATAGTTTTTATCAAAGTTAAGTAATTTTAACATCTTTACCATGGCAGGATTTATATGGTTCTTATAGTTTTCTCCTACTTCTTTGCGGCTTATACTTAAAGCTTGATCTATATTGTATAACTCATCCATTATTATGACCTCCTCTACCTAATATATTTATGTTTAAAACAGAAAATCCTGCTATTAATTAGACAAATTATTATAACATAACTTATAATAGAAACAAACCACAAAGGAGTTTTTTTATAATGACTGACCGGACTGTTAAGATAATCAGATGGATAGCTAGAATAGCTTCAGTACTTGTTATTTTATTGGGTCTTCCCTTTTATTTTGGCTATGGGAATCCAATCCCTTTTATTGATCCTTCTTATACATTTATGGACAATTTATGGCTGACTATTTTACCACTCATGTTTATTGGACTGGGCATAGGCTGGAAGAACGAGAAAATCGGCGGCTATCTTGTCACTGTTCCCATTTTTATCGGTTTACTTGTCAGCCTTTTAATCCAGGGAGAAATGCTGACTTTGATGCTTTTCCCTTTGCTTGTAGGAATGTTATACCTAACGGTTTATTATAGAAAATAATTATGCTTTAAGGAGTTTTTCAAGATGAATGAAAGAAAGATAAAAACATTTCTTCTGGACGGGTATTTAGATGAACCTTCCGCCCTGGGGGTTCCCCCCTATATCTCTCCTCATATCAGGTACGTATATGGGGCTTTACTGTCGGCCGGTCTACCGGAAGAATATATTGATTATAGAACCATAGATCAATTCAGAACAGACTGGGAAAATAATATTGAAAAACTGGAATCCTATGATCTTTTCATCATTATCTCCGGAACAACTGTACCAGGCCGTTACTTGGGCGGGCGTCCGATATCTCTGGCCGAAATAAAAGAACTGGGCAGTAAAGTATATTATCCAACCAAAGTGTTAGGAGGGCCTATTACCCTGATTAAAGATGATATGGAAGGCTATGATATCTTAACAAGAGAAACAGCCGCCCTAGATATCTACAGCCGTTTAGAAGAAATTAATTTAGATAAATTAAGGAATTCAGCTGCCCAATACATTTCGGAGTGGGCGGTTAGGGGAGGTAAATTGACTAAGAAACACCCTTCTTATCCCAATTTAGTAATCGAACTGGAAACATTTAGGGGCTGTCCGCGCGAAAATCACTGTGCCTTCTGTAGTGAAAGGTTAAAAAAAGTTCATTATACAAGAGATCCCCAACAAATTATTAAGGAAGTAAAAAAATTAGGAGAACTGGGTAATCATCATTTTCGTTTAGGCTGTCAGACCGATATCTTATCCTATGCGGCTGATGAAAATGGTAGATCAAATCCTGCTAAAATGGAAGAACTTTATGCCGGGCTGAGAAAAGCGGATCCCGACCTGGAAGTTCTCCATTTGGATAATATTAACCCGGCTACCTTAATCCATCAGGAAGAAGCAGGCCGAAAAATAATTGAAACCATCACAAAATATAATACAGCCGGTGACACTGCGGCCTTTGGTTTAGAATCGGCCGATCCGGTCGTCCTAGAGAAAAATAATATTGAGGCTGACCCTGAAATCGCTTTTAAGGCTATTCAGCTTCTAAACGAAATTGGAGGTAAACGGGTTAACGGTGTGCCCAAACTGTTACCGGGCATCAACTTTTTACATGGTCTAATAGGGGAAAGAAAAGAAACTTTTGAATACAACTATAACTTTTTAAAAAAGGTCTATGAGGCGGGCTTAATGTTAAGAAGAATTAATATAAGGCAGGTTGTACAAATTGATAACTACCCGACCGAAAAAGTGGATAAGGGTAAGTTCAAAGAGTACAAAAAGAAGGTCAATGAAAAGATCAATCGACCGATGTTAAAACGCGTCTTCCCTGCCAATACAGTTTTAAAAGATGTCAGGATCGAAAAGATCGAAGGTAAAATCAGTTACGGCCGCCAGTTGGGTACTTACCCGATCCTGGTCGCTGTACCGGGACAATTGGAAATTAATAAGTTTTATAATGTAAAGGTTATCGACCACGGCTACCGCTCAATTACTGCCCTTCCCTGGCCGATTAAAATCAGTGATCTATCAGCTGATCAGCTCTCCTATATACCAGGTATAGGAAAAAAGAGGGCCTCTAAAATATTTTTAGAAGAACCCTCTTCTTTAAAAGATGTATTAAATTTAATTGAAGACAAAAAAACCCGTAGTTTCCTGTTAAAAATTTTTAATACTGACGATCGGGATCAATAACATTTACCAATTCTTCATCTTCCAAAAACAATCTTAAATTATTTTTAAAGACTTGAACCGCTTCCTGATTATAGTGGGGAAACAAACCGGATGTATGGGGAGTTAAAATCACATTCTCGAGCTCATACAAAGGTGAATCCTGGGGTAGTGGTTCTTCTTGATATACATCTAGGGCCGCTCCCGCTATGTTTTCATTCTGCAGGGCCTTGATTAACTCTTTTTCTTTAACAATTTCTCCGCGGGCAACATTTATGAAATAAGCGTTTTCCTGCATGGCAGCGAACTCCTTAATGCCAAAGTAACCGCGGGTCTGATCGGTTAAAGGCAGGGTAACAACTACATAATCTGCCTTTTTTAAGACTTCCTTTTTTTGCTCTGGTCCGTAAATATTATTTACATAAGGGATATTTACATCCGGATTTCTTTTGATTCCTATTACATTCATTTTAAAGGCACTTGCCTTCCGGGCAACTTCTTTACCCACTGCGCCCAGACCAAAAATGGCCAGGGTTTTATCTTTAAGATAATCAACCTTTAATCTATCCCATTCTCTTTTTTTCTGTAGTTCAAGTAGTTCGGGCAACCGGCGCGAAAATGAAATTAGATAACCTAAGACCTGTTCAGACATGCTGTCTCTATGGATACCTCTTACTGAAGTTAGTGTTATATCATTTTCCTTTAAATAATCGAAAAGGTCTTCTTTTAAAAATCTGTCTACACCGGCAGACCAGCTTTGGATCCACTTTAAATTATCTCCCATTTTAATTAGGTCACTGTCGAACTTTCTCATCAGCATAGCTGCCATAATATCGCTATCCTTAATTTCTTCCTGCAGGACCTCAATATCTTCTGACTTAACTATTTCAATTTCCCCAAAATTTTTATTGAGTGATTTAATATATTTATCTTTAATATCAAAGGTAAAAAGTATTTTCACATATTTCACTCCCCTAGGATACGTATCCCAATCCTTTTAGCCTATCCTTTTTGTCCTTTATATCATCTTTGAACAAATTATCTCTTAGGTTCTTTTCTAAACCTATATCGGATTTACTTATATACATTTCTTCAATATCTTCCACAAATTCTTCCTTGATTATATCGGTTAAGATCTTTCCATCCATCGAATTCAGTAAAGGTAAGTCTAATAGATAAAGTACTGTGGGAGCAATATCCATGATGTGGGCTCCTTTTACCTCATTACCTTGATTAATATCAGGACCTTCTGCGAAGAAAATTCCATCCATTCTATGATGGCCGGTCTGGTTTTGAGACTTACTGACATCTTTATTTGATAAAAACTGATAGGCACCCTTACCGAGTATTGACATGTCATCTGGTATAAATACAATATCGGGCGCATTTTCTGTCATCTTGCCGTGGTAAACTTCTTCTCCCTTGTAAATCTCAGAAGTGATTTTCTGGCCGGTAAAGGGGTTTTCAAAGTTCCTTAATTTCTCAATTATTTCATCTCTTATTTGATCTGCTTCCTCTGGTTCAATAACTCCTTCTGGATCGCGTCCCTTTATATTTAAAAAGATATGACCTATTTCACTATGAGAGTAAGCAAAAGATTTTTTCCAGTTTACATTATTACTGGAAATAAAAAGCCAGTCCAGCATCGGATTACTGGCCAGATCTACTGCAGTTTCTACTACACCCAATTTCCGTAAGGGAGGATAAATATATTCCCCAATCGGTAGTAAAGCTTCTTTTGTAAATCCTAATTTGAAGACTAATTTTTTAAACTGAGTGATGAAATTCTTCTTTAACTTAATATATCCTTCGTGTAAAAGCCAGGTATCAATATGAAAGTTATACTTTAACTCACCAAAACCATGGTCCGACATTATTAATAAGGTGTCTTCATCATCTAGAAATTCCTTTAATTCTCCGATCGCATTATCAATAGCTTTATATATCCTTTTAATATGATAGGGCGGCTTATCCAGTTCATGCCATAGATAATGCTGAACCTGGTCTGTTTCCATAAAATGTACCATAAAAAAATGCCAGTCCCGTTCTTGCATCAACTGTTTGGTCAACTTCGTCTTCTGTTTAATATCTTGAACCATTTCATCTACCCAATCTTCTACGATATATCCGCGGGTCCATTCCTTGGGAGAGAACTTAAAGTCCGGCACAATTTCCTTAACATGATCGATTAAGTCAGCGGGATAACTTTGAGTACTCGCGTTTTTAGTTGTTAAAAGCCCCGGGATCATGAAGTTTTCAACTTTTTCCGGAGGGGTAGTAACCGGAACCCCGATTAAGCCAACTTTCTTTTGAAATTTATTGAGTATTCTCCATAAGGTAGGTTCCTTAATATCCAAAGCTGTTACAGGTTCGGCATCGTATACACCTTCACTTCTTTTAAACCAATTAAATGCCCCGTGCTTACCGGGATTTGTTCCCGTTTGAAAAGAAGACCAGGCTGCCCCTGTGATAGGGGGTATTGTACTTCTTAAAGGTCCGGAAGTACCATTTTCTCTGATCTTTTTAAAGTTGGGCAGTTCTCCTTCATCTATCCATTTATCAATTAAAGACATTTCTCCTCCATCAATTCCAATCGTCAAAACACGGTCTGTCATAATATATCTCCTTTCTATGCAGTTCTGTATCTAAGGTGAATCGCTCTTATATATATAACTATCATTAAGACTATACCTACGATCACTAAATTTATATTTGCCCTAAAGTAATATGCACTTAGGATAAAAAGGGGAAACATTAAAAGTGAGATTCTTGGTTCCAGATCGCTTAAAAATCTAAACCAAAAACCGATTAACCCAGCTAAGATCAGGGCGTAAAAGGCTAAATAAAAGTCGTATACAAATAGGGTACCAAGGGAAGTAGCAAGTCCCCGCCCACCATGAAAGTTGAAATAGATCGGCCAAATATGGCCCATTACGGCAGCCGCTGTAATCAATACCAGGTAGGTAAAATCACAGTTTAAGATAAATCTACCGATAAATACCGGAAAAGCACCTTTGAAAATATCAAAGGCCCCTGAGATTATTCCCCAGCTATGGCTGATTTGGCTGTATACATTATAGGCACCCGGGTTTTTTGTACCCACTTTATTTAGTTGCATGTTCTTCCTATTTGCCAGTACCTGAGCAAATGACAGGGAACCAAACAAATAGGAGAAAATCACCATTAATATTTCCATACAAAGCACCCACATTTCTTTCGCTAATGAAATATTATTTATTTCCTTTTAATATATCTTATCACTAAGTTATAAAACCTGCAAATTTGTGAAACTGAGCATTATATTTAAGGGAATATGGTGATTGTTAATCTGCTTTTTTATCCTTCCTTATTGAAATCAAATTCTACATCTTCGTATTCAATGAAACCGATGATGAACTTGTTCTTGTTTTCCAATAGGTCAAAGCTCTTTTTCTTGATAAGTTGGTAGAAGAGATCACTTTTCTTTTTAACTTCTACCAAGAATCCATTTAATTGAGGGTCGAAAGAAATAATCATGGGAATGCCTCCTTATAAGTTTATGAACTACACTTCATTTAAATGGCAAAAAAAATTATTTTAAAGTTGAATTTACTAATTCCATAATGAAATCTATATTTTTTTCTTTTTCTGCCCCGAACTCGCTGTTTAAGGCTATAATTTCCGTGAAAATGAGTTGAACCAGACGGGCTTTTTTACCTTCTGTTATATTTGCCTTTTTACATCTGGCATAGGCTTTTAAGGCCTCTTTTATCTTGCTCTTTAGCTTATTTTTGAGATCTTCTACAAACTTCATACCCAGTTCCTTTAATTCACTGGACTTGATTAACTCCTGGGCAAAGCCTCTTCTCTGCGAGATATCGGTATATAAGACGTTGATTAAGCTTTCTAATTTATTGTCCGGGTCTTCTTTATTTAAAACTGTATCTATCTTTTTAAAAGTATCTTCCCAGCTATTTTTAAAAACAGCCAGATATAGCCGTTTTTTGTTCTGGTGGTAATTATATAATGTACCAACTGCAATACCTGTCTTTTTAGCGACCATCTTCATGTTCACGGAGTCGTATCCTTTATTAGTAAAAAGCTCGAAAGCAGCATTGTATATCTTCTCTTCGATGTTATCTATAATCTTGGGCAAACTATCAACTCCTTTTTATGAACTTTAATTCATTTTATTATATATTTAACTGACTGTCAAACTATAATAACTATATTTTTAACTTTGTTGTGGGGAATATAAAAATCCTCAGATATGTCTTAAACACACCTGAGGATTTATGGCTTTTATTTTAATTTTATCTAAAACTGAAAGTTCAGTGATAAGACACCATTTAAGTTATCATTAAAGCCGTCATTACTTCCTATTGCCATATCGAAGTGAACGGCAGCCAGGTTAAAGCCTAAACCAAGAGTATAGGTGGCATCTTCATCAGAGGGACTGTACATACCGCCTCTGACAGATAAGCCATTAAACATTAATCTTTTTTCCACTCCCACATGAACAACTGTTTTACCTGAGCTAGTATAATTTTCAATATCTCCTACAACTGTTCCATTGATCACAGGTACATCCAGGGAAGCACCCAGTCTATAACTTTGTTCGGGTGAATAGGTTTTAGTAAAATCAGAAGAGTCAGTGTTATCCTCCTCTGTTTTTAAATAATCATATACTTCTTTTTCTCCTTTTAGATCATAATCGGGAGCAATAATATTTTTAAAGTTAGCCCCCAACTTTAATTTGGGTGTGAAATTAACCATAACTCCTGCATCTAATCCAACCCCACTACCTTTGGCAGTTATTACAGTAGCAGTTTGTTGGTTTAGACCATCATTTACCAATTCCACATCAACATAATCAGTTTTTAAAGTCTTAATATTAACACCATATGACATGCCGATTATCTCTTTATAATCTGTATTAAGGTCTCGGCTTATTGATAAAATACCCGAGGTGTTTGTTACATTTGTTGCATTAATAACTTCATCAGAAGGTTTATTGGTGTTAAATTCATTATCAATATTAAAACCTACTCCAAAGGAAGAAAAATTGCCGCCGGCAAAAAATTCATTATCAACATTTACAATCGGAAAATCATTAAAAAGTTCATTAATATCTTTTATATCTTCAGGACTATTAATATCAAAATCCTCAGAGAAGTATTCTATATCTTCTATTAGTTCGTTCATCTTGTCGATATTAGAAGCTCCCATACCAAACTCAAACTGTAATCCCATAAATCCACTATCACTAAGTCCGGCCGGATTATATAACATGGCAGTCGCATCATTGGCTAAACCGGTATATGCTCCCCCCATTCCATAAGACTTAGCGGTAATATCAGTAGCGGCTGTATTGAAAGAAAAAGTCAGGATGAACATTACTGCCAGTAAAGTGATTGCTAGTTTTCTCATTATTTCACATCCTTTTTTAGTAAATTATTTGATTATTTTCTCAAGATATTTTCTCAATTTGTCTCCCAATTCTCCTCGATTAAGTGCAAAATCTACTGTAGCTTGTAAGAAGCCTAATTTACTACCTACATCATATCTGTCACCTTCAAATTGATAAGCCTGTACTTTTCTTCGATGTGCTAATTCATTTAAAGCGTCGGTAAGCTGTATCTCCCCTCCTTTGCCTGGTTTTGTATTGGCCAGAATCTCAATTATATCAGGTGTTATTATATATCTTCCCATTATTGCCAGATCAGAAGGTGCTTCTTCTACAGGCGGTTTTTCTATTAATTCTTCAACTTCGTAAAGCCGGTCCTCCTTAGAACTGCTGTATTTTACTACCCCGTATTTTGAAATATCCATATGAGGGACCTTCTGTACACCGATTATGGGATTTTCTTCTTTCTCATAAATTTCAGCCATCTGCTGAATGACCGGTTTATCTGAAACCACTATATCATCACCCAATAAAACAGCAAAGGGGTCATTACCTATAAAGGTGCGGGCACAGTAAATAGCATGTCCTAGACCTTTTGGTTCTTTCTGTCTTACATAATGGATATCGATCATAGAAGAAATGTCTTCCACTATTTCTAGTAGTTCTGTCTTCTGTTTTTCTTTTAAGGCCATTTCTAATTCAACATTTCTATCAAAATGGTCTGCTATGCTCTTTTTGTGTTTACCTGTGATTATTATAATGTCCTCTATACCGGATTGGACTGCCTCTTCAACTATGTATTGAATGGCAGGTTTATCTACAATCGGCAGCATTTCTTTGGGTTGTGCCTTAGTCGCCGGTAAAAATCTTGTTCCTAATCCTGCGGCTGGAATTACTGCTTTTTTTACTTTCATTTTTTATATACCCCCTATTGTGTTATTTTTTTTATATTATTTTTACTTTTCACAGAGCTGACCGTAAATACAGTATTGACAGTCCTGATTAGCTTTAGTATTAAAATCTTCTTTTTTATTAGATTCAGCTATTTTATTACCTAACTCTTTTATTTTGGCTCTTATTGAATTGAGTTGCTCTCTATTTAGAATCTTACTATAATTTACTTCTGGAATTAAGTATTCAATCCTGTATTTAATCTTATTTTTATTGAACAGACTGCTAACCGCCAGAGCGTAGGCTTCTAACTGCAATTTATAGTCTTCACTTGTCGTTTTTACTTCCCCTTTTTTAATATTATTGGTTTTAAAGTCGATTATCTCTATCTCTCCCTCTTCATAGAGATAAATATTATCTACAGTCCCTTTTAAATAAAAGTTAGTAAAGTTCAAGGTAAAGCGTTTTTCATGGTAATCTTTAGTAAGGTCTGTTTTTTCATCCAGATAATTTTTTTCTCTGTTTTGATAACTCTTTAAAATATCTATTAGATTTGCTTTTTGGTCTTGGTCGAGTTCTGTATAGTTCATTTCTGTTAATACCTGGTCCATATACCCGGCCGGCTCATCTTCTAAACCACTTAATTCGTAAAGCCGGTGTATTATGAGACCTTTTTTAAGAGGGTCGATTGAACTTTCATTATATTGAATTTTATCGCTTTTGGCTTTTAAAGCATCTAAATCAGGTACTCTTTTGATATGACGGAGGTAATATAATCGGGTACACCTTTCATACTCCATTAAGCCCGTCACACTTATCTCTGATTTATGTTCTTTACTTTCAATCTCAACCGGTGAGATTTTATCCGAAATGTTTTCCCATTCCGCCCGGCTATCCCATTCCTTTATATCGATATCTTCCCTAAATTCTTTATGTTTTATATCAAAGTCTGTTTTAAATTCTTTATCCTTGATTATGTTAACTTTTAGTTTTAATTCTTCGTTATCATAATTAAAACATATTTCTTCCGACTTATCAAAACTTTCCTTATCCAGATAGGTAGCCAGCCAGTCCAGCCAGCTTTTACTGTCTTCAAAGGTATGTTTACGGTTATTCTTGGTATAGCCGCTTAAGATCAACTTATCTTCTGCCCTGGTCATGGCCACATACAGCAGCCTGATCTTTTCATACAGTTCTAGCTCTTTTTCCATATCTTTCAATCGGTTATAGAGGGGGGTACCCAGGTTATATTCATTAGTACTGATCTTAATCCCCAGCCCCTCCTTTTGATCTATTAAAATATCTGGGATGGAGTTATGGTGGATTAAGCCCCGCTGGATATCCGGCAGGATTACCACCGGAAATTCAAGGCCCTTAGCCTGGTGTACGCTCATCAATTGGACTGAACCTTCTTTGCTTTTAAGTTCAGCCTGCCCTTCTCTGGTCTCATTCTCCCTGTTTTTTTGATAAAACTCTAAAACCTCTCTTAAAGAACAGTTCCTCTGTTGGTATAGGTCTTTGATCTGGAGAAGTACTTTATCTAAGTTAGCCCACTGCTGCTTATAGTTTTTATCTGCTTTGAGGGCTTCTTTATAATTACAGTCTTCAATAAGTTGTTTGATTAAATTATAGGGGTTTTTTACATCTTTTAAGGCCCTGGCTTGATTAATCTTGTTAATAAATTTATTGAGGTCATTTCTTTTGGCTGCTTTTATCTCTGCAAAATTACTTTCTTTTAAATAATCCCAGAGATACCCATCTTTGTTTTTGTTAACCTTATATATTTCATTATCATTGAGGCCGCAGAAGGGAGAACGCAGTAATCCTGTTAATGCAAAGTCGCGATAATTATTTTCTATAACCTTTATGAGATTAATTATATCTATTACTACCTGCTGTTCATAAAAACCGCGGCCATTTACTACATTGACAGAAATGTTTTTCTTAAGCAGGGCATTTTCATAAAGTTCAATATCAGATAAGGCCTGGAAAAGATAAGAAATATCCTCCGGCTTAACTTTCCTTTTATTACCATCTTCTTGAATGAGATAGTCTTCGTTATCTATAATATGGGCAACCTTTTCAGCCAGATATTCCGCCTCTAATTCCCTTAGCTCTTCACTATTTAACTTCTCTTCAAATTCATTTTGGGCAATCAGATTAAGTTCAATATCTTCAGCCTCTTCTTCGCGAAATGAAGTCAGCGGCTGGTAATCAATCTCGGCATCATTCTCTAAAATCTGTTCGAATAAGAAGTTTACAAACCTTAATATGGAAGGGCGGCTTCGGAAGTTCTTGCTTAATTTATATACCTCACCCTGCCGATCCTTTATGACTTCCTTCTGTCTATTAAACACCCTAACATCAGCCCCCCTGAACCTATAAATAGACTGCTTAGGGTCACCGACGAGGAAGATATTAATCTCCTCATTGCGGCCGAGAAGTTCTATGATATCTTCTTGAACAGGGTTGTTATCCTGAAATTCATCGACCATAATATATTTAAACTGTTCATTTAGATTATCTCTTAATGTAGAACTGTTCCTTAAAACCTTAATTAATCTATCCTGTAGATCAAAGAAATCAAGGTAACTGTTATTTTCTTTTTTGGCTGTATACCTTTCTTCAATGGACTGAATCACCTCAGTCAGCGGTCTTATGATCTCTTCAGCCTTATCTATGATAAAGAAGGATTTAAACTCCTTACTTTTTAATAGTTCTTTTATTTCTTTAGCCCGACCATTTAAGTTAGAAGAAAGCCTGCCTTTAATAATATCCTTTATTCCGATAATATCAGAAAAATAATCGTCTTCAACATCGTTTACCTCTCTTATTTTACGCTTTAAGGTCGGCCATTCGGCTATTAAATCTTGCATCTTCTCGATTGTTTTACCGGTTGCACCTTCGGTTTTAAATACTTTAATGAGTCCCTCAATCTGATTGATTAGGGTGTCTTTTTGACTCTCCCGCTCTTTTTTATCGGCAGCAAGTGAGTCAAAGGTTAACTTAATCATTTCTTCCACGTTCAGGCTGTCTTTTCTCATCTCTAAATAGATCGAGGTTAGTTTATCTGGCAGAAAGTAAAGATTATAGGTCCTAACCAGTTTTATTACCTCTTCTTTTTCCTCGTTTAAACCTTCTTCAATTACTTCATCGATCGTTTCTTCTAATAGTTCAGCCGCTTCATTTTCTTCTAGGACCTGAAACTCGGGGTCAACTTCAGAGATGACAGGATACTGTCTTAAGATGTTAGCTGCAAAGGAGTGAAAGGTAGAAATTATGGCACTGTTCAGGTTGAGTTTCTGCCGATACCAGTACTTCTTTTGCTTAAAGTTGTCGGCCGCTTCTTCCCGGTCAATAATCTCCTGCCTGATCCTTTCTTGCATCTCGGCGGCCGCCTTTTTGGTAAAGGTTAAGGCCATGATTTCTTCTACCTCAGCCCTTTTTTCTTTTAGTAGTTCAATAAATCTACTTACTAAGACTCGGGTCTTACCGGAACCGGCCCCCGCTCCTAATACGATATCATTATCTAAGTCCTTAACGGCAGCGGCCTGTTCTTTCGTAAATTTAAAATCACTCACTGAAATCACCTACTCTTGACTTGCTGTATCTACATATTTCTTTTCCATCACAGTAATCACATTCTTGCGGGTCTAATCTATAGTCCCCGTTTTTTATGCCGTCCAGCAGGTTTTCTAGTTCTGCCTTTAGGTTTTCAAAATATTTTAACCAGTTATCTTCGTCCATGACAGTACTGGAACGGTTTGTCTTGGGAGAATAATCTACAAACTCCTTTTTCCATAGTCCATTTTTATTTAGATCACGAACTGAATAATATGCCCCTCCCATTAAATTCTTATCGGGCATCATCTTCTCTAAGGCCAAGAGATAAAGGGGGAGTTGCAGTTCATTATATTCAAAAAAGTCCTTTGTCTTACCCCTTCTATCCGACAGCTTATAGTCATAGATCATAAGATCTTCTTGATTGATCCGGCTGTCAATTCGATCTATCTTTCCCTTCAACTTCATCTTTTGATCGATAAGTTCAATCTGAACCGGATCTTTGAGATTATCTACACTGTCCTGGTAATCCTCTGCGATCCCAAAGCCAAATTCTAATTTATAGGGTAAGGTCTGAAAGTCATTATTGTATTCCTGTTCGATTAAGAGTTTAAGATTATTTAATATTTCTTCCCTATATACTCTCCAGATCCCTTTAGAAAGAGATCTCTTTCCTTCATATTCAGCAAATACCCTTTCGGCCGAGCTTTCCAGGCCGGATAGGTACTTATCTAGTTCTTGTTTCCAATCACCCGGAAAGTTGTTTGTGAAGTATTCAAAAAGTATCCGGTGGTATAGGTCGCCAATTTGTAAGGCATCTAACCTGTCTTCCGGTTCTTCAATTTCTTCTAACTTTAACACCTTTTCAATAAAAAAGCGGAAGGGACACTGTACATAACTTTCTAAGGCACTTGCACTATAACTATAATCTTGATGAAAATGTCCGGTTAGTTCTGATAAAATATCCGGGGCATCAATTATTCCGTCCGCATTTGTATAATGATTTGAATTTCTCAGGCTTTCTACCTCAAAAGCTGAAATTAATTTTTTTAACCGTTTATCAGGCAACCGCCTGACAGAATAATCCTTTAGTTCCTGTAGGCTAAAAGCTTGCTCTTTATTTTCTATTATGAAGTCATAATTATGAACTACGGATTTATGAACTGAATCTTCTTTAAACAGGTTTCTCACCTCTTCTACAAAAGAAGAGATGATTGCTCCCCCTTCCCCTTCTCCCAGGGTGGGATAGGTTAAAAATATTTTCTTTTTAGAGTTAAGGACTGATTTATAGAAAAGATAGCTTTCTGTGATTAAAAGATCGCTTTTTGTCTTTAAATTTATGCCCATGTTTTCTAAAATTTTGCGTTCTTTATCCTTAACCAGCCATTTATTATAATTAACTGCCGGGAATTCACCTTCTAAAAGTCCAGGGATAAAGATATATTCAAAACTCTTATTGCGGGCCTGAGAGGGGGTAAGCACTTTTACACGGCTTAAATTATCCTTGTCTTCATTTGCTATCATCTGTTCTTTAAAGATCTTTTTAAACCAGTAGACAAACTCTTCAAAGTCCAGGGAATGAGTTATTATCTCCTCATACTCTTTAAGCTTGCTTTCCAGCACTTTAAAAGCCTTTAGTTCATCTATTATTAAATCATCATCGTTAAAGTCAATTATCGTTTTAACTGTATTAAGGTCTTTTAATAAATGCAGTATGGTCTGGCTGTAATCTTTAAAATAATGTGAGTTTCTCATCTCTTTATAGAAATCAATTAATCTTTTGATGGCTGCTTTTAATGAGGACGGGTAGTCCTTGCTGCTTTCAGCTAGGACATATGATAAATCTTTTCCTCTGATAATACCATCATCCCATATTTTAAGCTGTAGCTTTTCCAATTCATCTTTACCAAGTTCTATTTCGGTAAAGTTTGACTTTAATATCTTTATGACAGAACTCCTGTCATAGTTATTTCTAATCAGGGCAAAAAACTGATTAATTAATATCCAGAGCCCGCTTTGTTTAAAGGTTTTCAAGTTAGAAGTATAGTAAGGTATCTTATATTCACTGAAAATCTCATCGATTAAATCAAAGTACTTGACCTGACTTTTTACTACCAGTCCGATTTCTTCCGGGGCTATATTATCTTCATAGATCAATTCTTTAATTTTACGGGCTGTAAACCTTATTTCACTTTCTTCATCTTCTGCCGATACAATCTCTAAACACCGGTCAGCGGGTATCTTATTATATTCAATGGAAAAAAGATTGTCTCTCAAATGGGCGAACATTTCATTTCCAATTGGATTTGGCTTACCTTTGATCTTCTTATCTATTTTTAAACCGGCAGTTATTTTATCTATGTTATTATAGATACCACTTCTGTTTTTTTCGTAATTAATATTTAACCAAATATCTTTACCTAGCTCCGAAATTTCATTTATCAGTTTCTTCTGATAAAGATTAAGATATTGAAAACCATCGATTATAAATAAATCTATCATATTTATCATGTTAGAGTTCGCTATATTGGCAAGGGCTTTTTGATACTGTAGTCTTTCATCTTTTAAATCATTGGCTTTAAGATAACTATAGTAATTGTTATATATTTTAAAAAGTTCCCGAAATTTTTGATTGTCTATATTTTCTAAGAAGTTATCTTCCTTAATTTCATTTTCTAAAGATATTTCTTTGATCAAACTTAAGAGATCTTCATAAAAACCGGGGTATTTAGCTATGTTTTTAAAATAATCTATTTCACCTTTATCAATTAAGTTGTTGACTACCTGTTTTAAGATCAACTCTTTTTGTACATCATTGATAATCGGTTGAAACTGAGTACTCTCCTTTAACACTTCGTTTATCAGGCCTTTAAATAAAAGTAAGTTAGTGGGGCCGACCGTACTTATTTCATTGTTTTGAAAGATATTCGACTGGAGATCTTTTATCATCTGATAGGTGGGGGCAATATAACATATTTTTTCACTTTTATTGCTTTTCATATACTCAGTTATCTTTTTTGAAATCTTATCATTATTATCATTTAGGGGTTTACCGTAAAATAATTTAATCATAAAAATTAAACCTCGCTTTTTAAATTAAATAAAGGAATTTAAATACTTAAAAAGAATTTTATTAATGAAATATCAAAATTTTCTTTTAAAGGCGGGGATTAGATTGAGAGACAGATTTGTTTGGACTATTATAAGTAATAATTGGAAAGCACTTCTCATTGCATTACTAATCATTATAATAGGCGGATTTATCATTAAAAATGTGGGAGAAATCCCCTATGAAGATCAACACCTTATGAGCTCTACCACTCCTATCCAGTTTAATATCGATGGAAATGAAATGCGCGGATTTATTTATTTATCTTACTGGGTAGAAGCTGAAAAAAATACTGAAAATATGACTTCCCATGAATTAGGCAATTATCTCCAAAAAAACGGCTACATAGAACTAGATAATTACAAAAAACCACTTATTGAAACCTTAAAAACTTATCAGGCCGAGGAGATTAAAGAAAACTGGATGAATGATTATGACTTCTTTAAAAAACGTAATGTTTATTTTATCGAAGATGATGAAAAACTGATGGACAAGATGAAAGAAATTGATGTAAATATCAATTTAAAGTACCAACTCAAAAAAATATTCTTCGTCTATCTTGATAAAGAAAAATATAATGAGTTCGTAGAGTCATTAGAATAATCTTAAAAAGAGGAGGGTTGCCCCTCCTCTTTATTATTTCAACTAAATATTTTCTATTATCTCTTCAACCCTGTCAGAGAATTTTCCCCTTATCTCCTCTAACTTCTGTTGAGCGGCCTGGGCTGTTTTATCATTTACAGCAAAATATACTTTTAATTTTGGTTCTGTACCGGAAGGCCTGACCGTTATCAAGCTTTCATCTTCTAATAAGTACTGCAAAACATTTGATTCCGGTAAGTCAATTTCATTTGTTTTATCTTCTTTTAAATCAAATTCCTTACCTTCTTTATAATCTCGCCATAATACTACTGATCTATCAGCTATATCTTTTACAACTTTTTCTCTAAGATTTTTAATAGTACCATTAATTTTCTCCTGACCCTCTTTGCCTTCTCTGCGTATAGCTATCAAATCCTCCTTATAGTAACCATAATGCTCATATATCTCCTGTAGTCTTTGGTAAAGGGTTTTACCCTGCTCTTTATAAAATAGGGCTAAAATGGCTGTTAAACCGGTAGCAACAATGGCATCTTTATCTCTAGCATAGTCTCCTACTAAATAACCATAACTTTCTTCAAATCCCAAGATAAATTCTTTACTGTCCTTTTCTTCAAATTCTGTCATCAGTTCTCCAATGTATTTAAATCCGGTTAAGGTATCCATTACTTCTATTCCATGGTCTGCTGCTAATTTTCTAATTAACTCTGTAGTGACTATGGTTTTAATAATTACACCATTGGCAGCTACTTCGGTATTGTTTAGAAGAAAATCTGCCATAAGTATACCAATCTGGTTACCGTTTAAACCAATGAACTCTCCTTTTTCATCTCTCACAATGGCTCCCATCCGGTCCCCATCGGGATCGGTACCGATAATTAAATCGGCATCTTGGTTTTCAGCCATCTCTATTGCCATTTCAAAAGCAGAATATTCTTCCGGATTGGGGCTTTCTACCGTTGAGAAATCGGGATCAAAAACGGCCTGTTTTTCTACAATTGAAAGATTATCAAAGCCTAATTCTTTAAGAAGTCTTTCCGTTAATTTATAGGCACTGCCGTGTAGGGGTGTATAGATAATATTTAGATCTTCCCCTTTTTCTTGTACCAGTTCTATCTTAGGCAAAGTATCAATCATGGCTTCAATATATTTACTATCAATATCTTCTCCGATATACTCTAATAGATCCTTTTCTACTGCCTTTTCTTTACTTATAGTTTTCACCATTGAATAGTTATCTATCTCATTTATTTCAGCAATTACTTTACGGGCTAGCTCAGGTACTAGTTGACAACCGTCCGGCCCATATACCTTATATCCATTATACTCGGGTGGATTATGGCTGGCGGTGATCACAATACCGCCACAGGCATTCAGTTCCCTAACTGCAAAAGAAAGTTCAGGTGTGGGACGTAAACTATCAAAAAGATAGGTCTTAATATTATTAGCAGCTAGAACTAAAGCAGTTTCCAGGGCAAACTCAGCTGATTTGTGGCGCGGGTCATAAGCAATGACCGCACCGGCCTTTTTACCTTCATCTTCATAGTAGTTTATTATATAGTTGGCAAATCCCTGGGTGGCTTTCCTAATTGTATACTTATTAATCCGGTTGGTACCTGCCCCTATTTTACTTCTCATTCCACCGGTACCAAACTCGAGGTCTTTATAAAAACGGTCTTCAATTTCTTTTTCATCATCTTTTATCGCTTCTAGTTCTTTTTTGGTTTCTTCATCAAAATAATCATCTTTTAACCACTTTTTATATCTCTGCATAAAATCCATTATAAATTACACCTCTTTAGTTGGTTAATTCATTCCCTCTTAATCTATACTAATTCAATTTATAATTTAAAAATCCTTTTTTATGTGAGCAAAAAGAGCCCCCTATTCAGTTGGGAGCTCTTTTTAGAATATGTAAATTTAACCAGCCTTTTAAACTTTTTTAACATTTGGGAGAGTTAGAAGTTTTTAAAGGCTGGTTAAATTCGAAAATATAACTTCTACATAATAAATATTTATTTACATAGGTATAGTTCTCTATCAAACAAGAATTTCCTTCCTATATTTGGGTTTACATTATTAAAAAGGAAACCCCCTCTTAAGAGGGAGCTGTATGTACTTAACTTTTTGGTGATATATTCACTAAATCTTATCTAAAATCTCTTAATTTGTCGATGATATAATCCAGGTCCTCTTCTGATAAAGCGGGATGAACAGGTAATGATACGACCTGATCACATAACTTTTCTGCAACTGGACACCTTATATCCTTATATCCTAATTTCTGATAAAGACTTTGTTCATAGGCAGGCATTGGATAATGAATACCATAACCTATTTCATTTTCCTTTAAATACTCCAGTAACTCATTACGGTAATCGGTTTTTATTGTATACTGATGGAAGACATGTTCCCTATCATCAGGAACTACGGGGGTCTCCAGCCAATCTAAAGCATTTAGGCCATCTGTTAATTTTTCTGCATTGGCCTGTCTCTGATTATTAAACTTATCTAGCTTTTTAAACTGAACAAGGCCGATTGCAGCTGAAATATTTGTCATTCGGTAGTTATATCCTAAAATATCATGGTGATATTTCTGCGGTGAACCGTGGTTGACAAGTAAACGGGCTCTTTTCATGATTTCCTCATCATCGGTTAGGACAATACCGCCTTCACTGGTAGTCATATTTTTGGTCGGATAAAAACTAAAGGCAGCTACTTCACCGAAGGAACCGACTTTTCTCCCCTGAAAGGTAGCCCCATGGGCTTGAGCACTATCCTCAATTAGTAGAAGATTGTGCTTATTTACTATATCCATTATTTCATCCATATCACATGGGAGTCCAAATAAGTGGACTATTAAAAGAGCTTTGGTATCAGGGTGTTCTTTGAGTAGTTCTCTAATCGAATCCGGATCTATGTTGAAAGTATCTTCTTTTACATCTGCAAAGATCGGGTCAGCTTTGGAATAAAGAATCGAATTACTGCTGGCAATAAAGGTGAAGGGGGTCGTGATTATTTTATCTCCCTCTTCGATCTCTAATGATTTGAGGGCAACATCTAAGGCGGTTGTGCCACTGGAAGTTGCGATCCCATATTCGGTATCAGAGTAGTTAGCAAACTCTTTCTCGAATTCCTTTACATATTCACCCATTATCAACATTCCGCTGTCCATTACTTCATTAACTAGTTCTTTTTCCTCTTCTGTGATAATTGGATTGGCTATTGGTATCATAATATAAATCTCCTTTCAAAATTAAGTCTAATATACCTTGCTTTGAATTAGTTTGATTAATTTCAAAGCTTCTAGGCCGTCGTGGCCGCTAATTAAAGGTTGTGTTTTATTCTCTATGCTGTTCACAAAGTGAATCAGCTGCATTTTTAATGGTTCTTCTTCATTTTCATATGTTTCTTCATATTCTCTCTGTTTATTCTTGTTTGACTCACCGTTGCCCCGCCTGGTTCTCGTGATCTTACGACCGAGGTAATCTAGTTCAATAAATGATTTTTCGGTGGTAATCGACATCTTACGAACCTTTTTATTGGTGGCTCTACTTGAGGTTAATGTTACAATCACATCGTCCTCAGTCTGGTAGTTGGCAACTGCAAAGTCCATATGTTCTTCTGAAGCAACACTTCTGGCAAAGGCACTCACATCTACAATTTCTGAATCTATTAATGAACTTACAACATCGATATCATGAATCATTAAATCCTGAATGACATCTGTATCATCGATCCTGGGATCATAGGGGCCCATCCGCTGGACATCAATTGCAACAATTTTTTCTTCTTTTAGCATCTCTGGTAAGGCTTTAATAGCCGGATTGAACCTTTCAATATGGCCTACCTGTACGATTAACTTTTGATCTTTAGCTCTTTTTAAGATTTCATTTGCTTCATCTATTTTATTAGTGATTGGTTTTTCTATTAATATGTGTTTGCCTGCTCCTATTGCCTGGAGGGCAATATCATAATGTGTAGTAGTAGGTGTGGCAATATTAACCGCATCAACTGCATCTAATAGCTCATTTATGGATGAAAAGGACTTAACTCCATAACTTTTCGCCATTTCTTTGGACTGATCCTGATTAATATCATAGATTCCTACTAACTCACATACGTGTTTTAATGAGGCGTATGAGCGCACATGGTTTTTACCCATACTGCCTACTCCAATTACTCCAACCTTTACTTTATCCATCTTAACTATCCTCCCTATTTTATCTACAGATACCTCTATTTGAATTTTTAAGAAAACTAATAAAATCTTTTACTTCCTTAAAATTTTTGCTTACTTTTTCTAGCTTTTCGATCGCCTGGCTTATATTTAAATTTGATTCATATAATATATGGTATGACTTCCTTATCTCATCCCTGACATCAGGGTTAATATTTTCCTCGTTAAGACCCACTTCATTAATTCCTACTACCTGAGCAGGATGACCATTTACAATTATATATGGTGGTACATCTTTTATCAACTTGGAATGGGCTTCAATTCGGCTTAAAGAACCAATTTTCACAAATTGATGTACACCTACCATCTTTTCTAAGTAGGCGTCATTATAGATAGTTACATGACCGGCCAGGTTAACATAGTTTTCCAGGGTAATATTATTACCCAGGTTACAGTCATGGGCAACATGAGAATATACCTTAAATGTATTATTATCTCCTATTTTAGTTTCTCCCCGGCCTTCTGAGGTACCTCTATGTATGGTAACATATTCTCCTATTTGATTGTTGTCTCCGATAATAACATAGGTCTTGCTGCCGTCATATCCAATATTCTGGGGAGGGAATCCAATCGTGACATAATTATTGATTATATTATCTTCCCCGATCTTAGTCCACCCCTGGATATGGCAGTTGGCACCGATCTTGGTGTTGTCCCCCACCTCTACTTCTCCTTCAATAATTGTATAGGGACCGACCTCTATATTTTCACCGAGTTCAACTGACTCAGATATTATAGCTGTATCATCAATTTTGTTATTTTTTAACAAAAATTTTTTCCTCCTCAAGAGCATTAATTTATCACTCTAACTTGTATTTTATCAAAAATCAGACAGTTTTTACAGAAATATATAAAAAATTTTCCTTTATAAGTCATAACTGAAATCAATTGAATACTTATGACCCTCTTTATCATTTGCATTTGTGGTATAAAAATGAGTCTTTTTAATTAATTGATATCCAAACTCAATTTCAAATTTATCATTTATATCTCTCTGCCAGTTTACTTTGTAAGTATTAACCTGATAGTTTTTACTGTAGTCATTTATATAAGAATATTCTTTTGTTTTTACATCAATAGAATACTGGTTTCTATCATTTACTTGATGTCTAAACTGATAACCAAATGAATATGAGGAATATGAATTGTCCCTATTATTCAGATACCTTTTTTCTCTTAATTTCAGCTTGAACTTGTTCCTAAACCTTTCTTTAAACTCCTGGGTATAGTTTCCTGATAATTCAATTGATTTATTATCATAACTACTCTTTTCCTCATAGAATTTTTCATAATATTTGAGCTTAAAGTAGTAATAGTTAGGGTAATCCAGCTTCTTTTTTAATTTTAGCCAGAGATTATCATAACTATAAAAGTCAACAACATTTTCTTCAGATAGGTTCAGATTGGAAAGATAAGAATTATTACCTCTTTCTAACTTACCTCTTAACTCAAAATCCGCCGCCACCGGTAAGGTAAAACATAAAACTAGTAAAATAAGTAGTGTAATTAACTTCTGCAAAGTATCCCGCCTTTATTTAATATTTAATTGATAAAGCCAAATTCAAAACCAAGTGATCGATCTATGAAGTTATAATTTATTTGATAACTGTAACAATCATACTCATGTGTTACTCCAACCTTTTGGGTATCAAATTCCTCATCTGGAACCGAATATGCTAAATCAAAGTTTAACTTCCAGTGTTCCTTATCTTTAGGATAATATAGATCAAGTTCTGTATTTGAAGTGATAACCTTATCTTTATCTAATTTATCAATATCAAAAAATGGTTTCCCTTCTTGATATTTTTGGCTATAACCGAGCCTCTGATCTAATTTTAACTGATCAGATAGCCTTTTTTCTAAGTTGAAATAGATAGTAGTTTTAAAGTTGGTCAGCCAATCATTGGTCTTTTGATAATCAACATGTTCTATCTGCTGAATAAAATCTATACTAAAAATATTCGTAAATTTAATTTTTTTATTATAATCCAGTCCATAATCTATCTTATGCTGTTTGTTTGTGCCTTCTGCAACTAAGCCATAACCGACACTAAAGTCCAGGTCTTTGTTTAAGTAATATTCTAAGCTGCCATATGGTAAGTAATCAGTACTATAACCTCTCAAATACTTCAACTGCCAGCTGTATTTATCAAAACCTTGCCTAATCACATATTTTTCTTTGACTAATTTTTCATTTTCAAATTCGTTGTATGTATCTGTACTAAAGTTTTTATTAACATAATCGGTACTTAAAGTCTCACTTCTTTTATCACTCTTAAAGTCATAGCCTATTTCAGTATTTATACTATATTTATCCTGGGTATAATTTAAGTTTAAGTTAAATAATCTCTTTTTAACCGCTTCTGATACGGGCAGAATCTGTTCATATTCTTTTAGATAAACCCGGTAATCGACATTGTCATTTACTACCTGTTCAAATCCTAGCTGTATGTATTTATCTTCATTTAAAATATCGTCATCATCTAAGTATTTTTGTTCATTATAGTCTAAAAATATTTTTTTGTTTGGACTTAACTTATATGTGTGGTTTACATCTAAATTTATATTTTCTCTGTTTTCTCTTAAATAATGAATCCTGCCATAATTATTGGGGGTAATTTCATAAGGATATATCAATTCTATATATAAACCGTTCTCCCCATTATATCCTAATTGGGGAACCGGAAAGCTATTGCTTACTACCGGTTTACCCTCTTCATCTGATTCTACATTTACAACATAACGGGGTAAAGTAATTAGCTGGGTATCTCTCCACCAGAGGCTAATATCTCTGCCTACTATCCTATCATTGGGATAGTATTTAATTGAATTAGCGGTATAATGGTAGTGAGGGTCTTCCATAACACAGGTTGTATAGAAAGCTTCATCCAGAACAATATTGGGATTTCTACCCTGTAGATACTCGATGTTCTCCCCTTTAAAACTGAATTTTTCTATATCAACCTCAGCCTTAGAAAGCGAAGCAACTTCTTTATCATAATCCAAGGTAAGGCTTTGCCCTTTTAAAGTCTGTTCACCATATTTTAAACTAATAGGATCACCAAAAGCTGTGATAATCTGTTCGGTATATTTGAAGACCAACCTCTCCGCCATTATATCTAACTGCTGATTGGTAAACCTAACATTACCAACAGCATTAATTTCTTTCTTTTGAGTGTTTATATATATCTGGTCAGCCTCAATATTAGAAGCACTTTCTTCAATATTTTCGATCATAACTTCGTCTTCTTGTGCCAATAGAGGTGCTGAGAATAAAAAAATAAGGATTATTAAAATAATTATTATGTATTTATACTTATCCATCTGCTACCTCCTCTACTAGTCTATATATTATCATAAAATAGACCTATTTAGCCAGGCTAAATAGGTCTATCAAAATAAATACCTTTATATTTAATTTATTCAAAGTTTAATCCATAAACACTTTTATTCTTTACAGTCTGTACATAGATCTCAGAACCTTTTGGTAGTTCTTCTTCTTTGCCCTTTACAAAATAACCGGCAATTAGTCCTACAGGACCTAATACAGCAGCCCCTAAAATACTTGCACCTAAAGCTAATTGTTGAGATTCATTCATCATCTGAGCTTCTTCATCTAAAGTAATTCTTAACTCTGAACCATCAATAGTCATCACTTTTGAAAAGTTTAAGTCAATTTCGCCTTCTTTACCGAGATTTCCCGATTTTTCTACTTGGGAAATTTCCATTATACCGGTACTACCGGCTGGGATAGCCAGTTTTGAATCTATGTAAACATCTTCGGCTACTTCGAATCTGATTTTATCTCCCGATTTAGAAGAAATTGAACTTATGGTGTCAAAGGTCTTGATTTTAACTAAAGTATTCTTAGGTATTTCTATCTGTTCATGTGGAACAGATTTATTGGGAAAGGTAATTTCAATTAAATAATTAATCCTTTCGACCAAGGGACCTTCTTTCGATTCTCCAAATACCATTTTTTCTAATCTATTTAATTTATTAATTACAGTATCCTGGGTAATATCAGTTGTTAGTGACCATTCAAGGCCATTTAAGTCAAATAATAAAGAAGGAGTTTCATTGTTATTTAATACATAGTTATATAAACTATTGGTTCGTTCTATTAAGCTGCCTTCTTGTTTTTCTTGATAAATAGTTTCTTCTAATCTTTCAACTCTTTTTAAGATAGATTTATCACTTTTTTGTCCATAGATCATAATTTCTACTGCACTTAATTTATTAACGGGAACTACCTGAGCTGTAGCTGTTACTATTGTAAAGTTAAATAAAGATAAGATGATTAATAAGATAAGGGCGTTCCTTTTACTCAGCATTTACAAACCTCCTGACAATAATTAAAACTTAATCTGGAAACTAGCTTCTACATTAGTTTCTTTATCTGTTTCAGTTTCTGCTGTATTATTAGTATTATTTTCCTCATTATTCTCTGTATCTTCTCCGGATTGGTTAGTTGAATTTAATATCTCTCTAACCTGAAATCCAAGAGAAAAACTAGAATCTTCATTCAAATTGAAATTGACTCCGAAATCCCATGATTTTTCTTGTTCTAACTGATCTTCAATTTTTTCTGGATCCAGGAGTTTATATGAAGCGCTGAAAGTTGCTAAATCTTCATATTGATAACTTAAACCGGTCTGTCTTCCCTGCTTATTAAGTTCTTCTATTATACTATATTCTGCAGCAATAACAGAATCATTAGTATTATACTCTAATCCAAATACAGTCGATTCTCCGGCTTCCTCGAGTAGTATATCATTATATACATAATCGGCAAATATCCTGATATTCTCAGTGGTTTGATAGCTGATTCCTAACCTACTATCAATATTATTTTCATCTCTTAATAGTTCACTATTCTCTTCTAAGAAATTAGAATTATCTAAACTATTTATTCCAATATTATATTCTTTTACATTTTGAAATTCATATCCAGCTGTTACTGAAGTTTTCTCATCTATATTATAATTAACTTCAAGAGCAGTTTTATTTTTAATTTCTTCATTTCTATCTTCTTGTTCATAACCCACATTGATATTTATATTTTCAGCAGGTTGAAAAGTCACACTTTCACTAGGTTCTACATCTTTTATTTCTTCATCAGTAAACACTATATCTAAAAGGTCATTTTGACTACTACCATATCTTTCGGCTAATTCCCTTAATCTATCCTGATATTCAGTACCAAAATCTTCTAATACCATACCTTCTTCGGGAAGGCGCATAATGTAGTCATTTATATCAATAGAATTATAATCTGGAGAATAGAATATGGAGTTAGACAAATTTTCATTAACATCTTGTTGTTCAACTTCTTGAGCATAGATATTCAAACTAAAAGAAAATATTAAAACAAATACCAATAATAAGATTATCTTTCTATTCATATAATTACGCCTCCCTTCTTATTATTTCTTGATGCTCATTATTATTATAACAAAAACAAAGCACTTTTTCTATAGTTTGTTAAAGATATGTGAAGATATTTATTAATGATTTATTTAAAATATTAATATTATATGTAGAAAAAGCCCCGGCAAAACCGGGGCTTTATTTGTTACATAATGGTATTTTGACTAGTTACAAGATCCAATTAGAAGCTAATGCTTACACCAGCTTTGAATTCTTGTGCTTTCCAGTCAGTTGCACCATCGTCTTCTTCATAGTCCATCATCATATGCTTATAGTCAGCTGTTAAGCTAGCTGCTTCGGTGAACTTATAGTCTACACCAACTGCATTAGATAGATAGGTACCACTGTATAGGTCAGAAGCTTCATCTTTAGCTTCTTGAGTAGTGTATTCTAGGTTATAGCTTAAGGAAGTTCTTTCATTAACTGTATAAGCTAATCCACCTTTGAGTGTAGTAGTTGTTGCATCATATTCTTCGAAATATTCATCTGAAACATTTACTACATCATATGGATTGAATATTTCAGCAGCATCAGCAGCATCATCAGCCTCTTCAACTACCCATTCTTGACCTGTAACTGACTTATAGTCAACAGATGCGGAACCAGTTAAACCACTCATGATTGGATAGTCAGTTAAGCTAACACCAAGAGTAGTAGTAGTTTTTTCTGCGTCTTCATCATTGTCATATCCTTCTATAGAGGTATAGCCGGCTGAAGCAGATACATAATCAGTGAAGTCATATGAACCGCTCAGAGCCATTGTATTTTCCTTTACACCTGTTTCAACAGGATCCACTACTGAATAACTACCGGATACAGTTGCGTTTTCTACAGGTACGAAGTCTGCACCTACAGAATATAGATTTGTTTCACCAGCATAGTCGGTTTCTTCTTCAGTAGGTTCATCTAGCTTTGTATAGGAACCATTAACAGTTAAGTTTTCCATTACTGCCATTGAGCCACTAATACCCATTTTTGTATCCTGTTCTGCATAAGCTTCATAGTCAACTACATCATAACCAAATGCTAAGTCTAAACCAGCAACTAGTGCGTTATCAGCAGTTCCGTCATGATTTACAGTTAAACCATAGCCGCTCATTACTTCATCTAAGCCAGCACCAAATTTGTCATATGCAGCGTCATCTTCATCAAATACAGCATCGTTTCCATATAGAGGATCGAAGTTTTCGCCTCTATTCTTATAATGTCCACCAACTGTAAATGCATCCATTAAAGCGGTTGAACCATCTAATCTTACTAGATAACCATAGTCATCAGTAACTGCATCTGTGCTTACTGCTACATCAGCCATTAAGTCAATACCAGATAAGGAAGCACTTGTTTCAGCACCAATTACTAGGTCTTCATATTCGTCATTTTCTTCTTCTTCAAAGTCAGGATTTAAACGACCTGCAACAGTAGCTTTAATGTCTGCCATATCTAAGGCAAATGTCTTTTGAGCACCTGTTACAACATAGTCGCTAGTATCATCAACGCCATCAAATGTCAATTCATATACGTCAGCATCGTTTTCATCCCAAACTCCGTTCATTTCACTAAAGTCTTCATCTTCACCGGTATCTACTCCATCAATACCTACAAATGCATTTAAGCTCCAGGGTTTATATAGGAAGCTTGCTGCATTAAAGGATTGATCATAGATAGCGAAGTCAGAGTAGTCAACAGAATTAGCTTCATTATATACCATTACCATTTCATCATTTTCTAATTCTAAGTTAGCTGATTTAAAGGTAGCTTCATCAGTTGAATTAAGTTTTTCTAATGAGATACCAACTTGTCCTTCAAATCCAGCATAATTAATATCAGCATTCAGATTTAAAGTATGGGTTAATTCAGCAGTTTCGGTGAATTCCATTGCATCACTGTCATCATCTGCCCACATTGGTAGTTCATCATACTCATCTGTTTCTGCACTGAGAATACCATATGGTGTTAACCAAGGACTAGTAGCAGAAAATGGATTTTCTAAACGAGTATCTGTAAATGTTAAATCTTCATAACGATTATATCTAAATACAGCTACTTCTGCAAGATCATCAACAGATACATCTTCACCAGTAATAGAATCTCTAGCTGGGAAATAGGTATTGTATAATGATGCTATATTATCCATATCATCTTCATCAACACCATCATCTTCAGTATCATATAGATATTTCATTTCTGCTTCGATTGCATCTGCTACAAATTCTTCATAATCAGTATATTCAACAGCAGTAGCATTACCATTTTGGTCATACTCATAAACAAAATCACTTGGAGTACTATCTACATAGAAGTAGTCTAATACGCCACCACTTGTGATTCCATCTTCTAGAATATCTTTATGAGTAAAGTTAACTGAGTAACTTCCACTAAATGTAACTGGTGGAGTTTTATTCTCGAGAGCTGTAACTCTTT
>CAZGMM010000015.1:0-32225 GCA_964526845.1 uncultured Halanaerobiales bacterium
AGGTATTAATCTTAGCTGCATGGGCCTGTTCAATTGATTCTCTTACACCTTCTTTGGGTGGGTCGATCATGGCAACAATGCCAAGGAAAATTACATCTTTTTCTACTTCCTCTAAAACATAGTCTTTATGCTCTGGTCCCAGTTTGCGGAAGGCAAAAGCTAAAACACGCATCGCATTTTTGGAATACTTTTGATTTAACTTTCTATATTTTTCTTTATCTTCCTCTGTAATCGGAACCTTTTTACCATCTTTATAGATGTATTTACTGACTTCTAGGACACTATCTAAAGCACCTTTCATGGCCAGATATTCTCCGTCTTCAAACTGTCGGACCGAGCTCATTCTTTTCCGTTCAGAATCAAAACTAAATTCATGTAATTCCGGGTTTTCTTCATCTTCATTTTCTGCCCTGGTCCCGACTTTGGTCGATAAGGTGATTAAAGCTGCTTCTGTCGGGTCTCCGATCGGATACCAGCTTGAATGTTCATCATCTGGTGGATGTATCTCTGCATTAGATGCCATGGTCGCGGCATCGAACATGATTTCTAAGTGATCTATGGTCTCCTGACTTACTTCATTACCATCCTGGTCTAAGATCTTTCCGCGGGGTTCATAACCGATTCCCTTAACATCATATTCTTGACCGTCGTAATATACCTTTTGCACTGTCATTTCATTTTTTGTTAAGGTACCCGTTTTATCGGTTGAAATCACATTGGTAGAACCTAATGTTTCAACCGAAGAAAGTTTTTTAACTACTGCGTTCTTTTTAGCCAATCTATCGACACCCTGGGCTAGGGCTACGGTAATCTGCATTGGTAAGGCCTGGGGAACGACCGCTACGGCAATCCCCAATCCATAGATGATTGCAAATTCAAAACCTAAACCCTGGTAAATACTTGCTCCAAAAAGCAGGGTACCGATTATTACTGCAAAAACGGCTATTCTATTAGCCACAGACTGCAGTTCCATCTGTAAGGGAGATTTAGATTTTTCTTCTTCCTGGGTCATGTTGGCAATCTTACCCATCTCGGTATCCATACCGGTTGCTATCACAACACCTTTGGCACTACCGGAAGCAACATTTGTACCCAGATAGGCCATGTTCTCTCTATCAGCTAAAGAAAACTCTTCTTTCATTTTATTACTGTTTTTTTCCTGGGGAAGTGATTCTCCTGTTAGTGATACATCATTTGTTTTTAGGTTAAATGATTCTATAATCCTTAAATCAGCCGGGACTTTGTCCCCTTCTTCTAGGACAACTATATCTCCGACTACAAGTTTATTCTGATTAATTTCCCTAGTTTGTCCTCCCCTAATTACTTTTGAAGGAGATTGGATAAGCTGTTCTAATGATTCCATTATGGCTTCCGCCTTGTGCTCCTGGAAATATCCTATGACAGCATTTATTAAAGCTATTGCTAACATAACTAGTCCGTCCCGGTAATTTTGGATAATAAAGGACATACCCGCTGCCACTAAGAGGATGATCATTAGCACATCTCTAAATTGTAATAGGAATTTTATGATTTCAGGTGTTTTCTTTAAACGGACAAGCTTATTTTCACCATGTTCTTCTAACCTTTTTTCAGCTTCTTTTTCTTCCAGGCCCTTCTCGGAAGTATTAAGGATTTCAAAGCTTTCTTTAACTGTTTTTTGATAAAAGTTTTTGTCTTTGTAATCTATTTTAGACACCTCCCATTATTATTCAAAGTAGATTCCGGCTCCTTTAGATTTGTCGGTCATTTCGGCCAGTTCTTCTATTTTGTTGTTCATATATTTTTTATCAAGATCTTCCAATATATTTTCATCAAAGCCTTTTACTATATAGTTGCCAAATTCCCAGGTAATATCTTTTATTTTTTGTTCATTACCTTCTGCTATGATTATTAAAGCCTCTAATATTGAAGCAGCTACTGAAACATCACGCATTGAATAGTACCTTAACTGATAAAATGTTTTATATAGGAGATAGTCAAAACTGATATCTTCAAATATTAAAGTGAGTTCATTATCGTCATTGTAATAATAAGTACTTTCGATATCGGCTTTAGCAATTTTATCCAGTACCATACCGAGCTGTTTAATACAAAAGATGGCAGTATTTGGATCATTAATACCCGGAGAAATTGCTCTAAGTGCAACCTCTGTTATTTTTTGTAAACCAAATTCAATATCTTTACTTTTATTCCTCTCTTTTCCCACTAAGATAAAATCAAGACATTTTTCTAAATCTTCTTCTTTAAGTTCATCTGCCTCCATTTCTTCTATCTCATAATATATTGTAAATACTTTTGTATTAATTGTAACATAATCCCCTATCATTCGCTCTGCATTAATAACTATATTATTTTCATCGGCAAATTTTGATAGTTTAAGATCATTTATATCTCGAATAAAACCAACTTCTTTTGAATATATGCTGTATTGGTTTTTTTCAACTATTGTATCTAAATTAGCGGGTGGTTCAGATCTAATATTCTCATGTTCTTCATTAAATACTCTAACGTTTTCTACTAATTCTAATATTTCGCTGGTTAAAGTATCAATCAATAAATTAACCTGTATTGACTGAGCTACATGATTTATAAACATTACGAAATATATTAGACAAAAGAAAACAATTATTACACCCACTGCTGCAGATAAAAATACAGTTTGTCCATTACTATTTAAAAACATAAGTGTGACAATAGAATATATAAAGCCACCTATAAATATACCTAATACTTGCAATGTTAATTTAGATTTTATAAAATCCTGAAGCGTGCGAGGTGAAAATTGAGTAGAATATGTAGTTAAAACTACCATGATAATTGAAAATGAAATAGTTACAATGGATAAAAGGGAACCAGCTATAGTTGCTAAAATAGTTTTAGTTATCTCCAGTGGAGTAAAGAAAACATTAGGTAAGATATCTACAAGAATCGGCTGGTAATTTTTTTCCAAAAATAATACTATGGCAGAAATAACCAAAGCATAAAAACTATATTTAACAGGAATATAATATATCTTGGCTCTCCAGTCATCGAGAAAATTAAAGTTTAATATTTTCAATTAAATACCCCCTCTCAAAGGGTAATCTGCTTTATTTGTTTATATTTCTTTAACAGTTCCGTTTTTCCTCTTTATCTATAAATTTATAATCTCTTCTACCTTTTCTAAATCACCTTCCACTGCTTTAGGAATAGAATAATTATCTAAGACAAACTCCTGGTCTTTTAAGCCATTACCGGTAAGAATAGCTACAATCTTTTTACCTTGGACTAACTCTTTTTTATCTTTACTTAATTTAATTAATCCTGCTACAGGAGCAGCTGAGGCCGGTTCCACAAAGATTCCTTCTTTGGCTGCAAGTAGTCGGTGGGCATCTTTTATCTGATCATCTGTTAAAGATTCAAATAATCCGTTCGATTCTTCTTTTGCTTTTCTTGCTTTGGCTCTATTAACGGGATTACCAATCCTGATGGCGGTCGCAATCGTCTCGGGATTTTCAATTACCCTTTCTTCAACCATTGCGGCTGAGCAAGCTGCCTGAAAACCATACATCTTTGGTAGATAATCTATTATACCTTTTTCATTATATTCCTTAAATCCCTTCCAGTAGGCAGTAATATTGCCGGCATTACCGACCGGTAAAGCGAGAATATCAAGTTTCTTTCGGTCAAGCTGGTCAGCCACTTCAAAAGCGGCGGTTTTTTGACCTTCAATTCTGAAAGGATTCAAGGAATTAACCAGTGTTAAGGCATATTTATCGGTTAATTCTCTTACTATTTCTAAGGCTTTATCAAAATTACCTTTGATTGGTATAATTTGGGCCCCGTATATTAAAGCTTGAGATAACTTCCCTTTGGCGATCTTGGCTTTCGGTACAACCACTAATGTTTTTAACCCGCTGCGGGCCCCAAAAGCAGCCGCTGAAGCGGAAGTATTACCGGTTGAAGCACAGATAATAGCTTTTGAGTTTTCTTCTAATGCTTTTGTTACAGCCAGTGTCATACCCCGATCTTTAAAAGAACCGGTCGGGTTAGCCCCTTCGAACTTTAAGTAAAGTTCAAAACCATACTTTTTATTAAGCCAGTCAGCTTTTATCAGGGGTGTATCACCCTCATTTAAGGTAACTATCTCTTGTTGCTTAGAAACTGGTAAAAATTCTTTATACTTTTCTATTAATCCTTTCCACATTTTAATCACCATCTTTATTTATTATTATACCTTGATTATTAACATCAGTTTCAATTAAGTAGTTAACAATACCATATTTATCGGCTGTATTTTTAATTATTTCCCTTTCGTTTTTAAAATCCTTTTTAGAAAAAAAGATTAAGGTTGAGCCACTCCCGCTTAAAAATAGCGGGATTTCTAATTTTTCCTTGAGTTCAATAAATATTTTTTCTAATTTAGGATTAAGGGCGATTCTTTTGGACTGGTGGATATAATCTTTCGATCCCTTTTTCATCAGCTCAATATCATTTTTAATTAATCCGGCTGTTAAGAGAGAGGCATTGGCAATATTTTGGGTTGCATGGTTAATTTTAATTGTATTCGTGATTACCCGCCGGGCCTCCTTAGTTTTAATGGCCAGTTCGGGTATGAACAGGAGTATCTGCATCTCTTCAGCTATTTCAAATTTTTCATAGATGGGTTCATTATCCTCAACTTTGCTGATCGTAAATCCTCCCATTAAGGTGGGAACAATATTGTCCGGATGTCCCTCTAATTCAAGGGCATAAGACAGGATATCTTTTTTAGCTAAGTTAAGATTAAACAGTTCATTTAAACCAAAAATAGTTGCAATTATGGCATTAGCAGAACTACCCAACCCCCTATTTAAGGGATAGTTAAGCTTTGCTTTAATCTGTAGGCCCCTTGTATTTATCTTATGGGGTAAAGATTCATCTAGATACTTGATAGTATTTAAAATTAAATTATCTTCTTTTTTTAGATTTACCTCAACTTCATTGTTATTAATTATATCTATTGACAATTTTTCTATATTTTTATTAATTTTAAATTGATATTCATTAAATAGATTTAGAGCCAGACCAAATGAATCATAGCCGGGCCCTAAGTTGGCAGAAGTTGCCGGTACTTTAATTTTTACCATTTTTCTCACCTAAATTTGCCAGTTTTCTAAATACTGTTTTTGCTCTGGACTCAGCGAATCTATCTTTGTCCCTTCCGCTTTTAATCTATACTTTGCCACTTTTTGGTCTATATGGTCCGGAACCTTGTATAAACCGGGTCTTAGATCATTTTCGGATAGGTAGAGTAATGATAAAACCTGTAAACCAAAGCTCATATCCATTATCTCAACGGGGTGACCATCCCCTGCCGCCAGATTGACAAGCCTGCCTTCTGCCAAGAGATAAAGGGTTTTATCACCAATCTTATATCCCTCTATATTTTCTCGCGCTTCTTTTATTTCATCGGCCATTTCTTTTAATTCTTCTACATTAATTTCAACGTTAAAATGACCGGCGTTGGCTAAAATGGCGCCATTTTTCATTAATTTAAAATGTTCTTTATTTATTACATCCTTACAGCCGGTTACTGTTATGAATATATCTCCGATTTTAGCGGCCTTGTTCATCGGCATGACCCGAAAACCATCCATTTTGGCCTCAATTGCTTTAAAGGGGTCAACTTCTGTTACAATAACCCTTGCCCCTAGGCCTTTAGCCCTTCTGGCCACACCTTTACCACACCAGCCGTAACCGGCAATTACAACATCTTTGCCGGCCACTACCATATTAGTGGTCCGCATAATACCGTCCCAGACCGACTGGCCGGTTCCATACCTGTTATCAAAAAGGTACTTGGCCTGAGCATCATTAACTGACATCATGGGGAACTTCAATAGATTATTATTATCAAGCGATCTTAACCTGATAATGCCAGTTGTGGTTTCTTCTGCTCCCCCGATTATCTTGTTGATCAGATCCGGTCTCTCATTATGGATCTTGCTTACGAGGTCTCCCCCGTCGTCAATTATTAAATCGGGTTCCACCTCTAATATTTTATTTAAAGACTCATCATACTCTTCTTTTGTTTCCCCCCGCCAACTGTAAACCGTTACACCATATTCAGTTAGGGCGGCAGCTACATCATCCTGAGTAGAGAGAGGGTTGCTGCCTGTTATGTATACATCGGCCCCTAGTTCACTTAAAGTAACTGCCATATAGGCTGTTTTTGCCTCAAGATGTAAACAGATTGAGATCGTTTTGCCTTTGAGAGGCTGGTCTTCTTTATATTCTTCTTTAATTTTATTGAGAACTGTCATTTTTTCCTTAACCCAATTGATCTTCTTTTTTCCGGCTGGAGCTAATGAAAGATCTTTTACATGACTTTCCATATTTTATCCTCCTTAATTTTTGCCTGTATGTCCAAAACCGCCGTCACTGCGGTTACTATCTTCTAATTCATCTACTTCATCCCACTCGATGTTAAAGGTTTTATGAATAATTAACTGTGCAATTCGATCATCTTTATTGATCTTGAATTCCTGTTGACCGTGGTTGATTAAGATGACTCCCAACTCACCCCGGTAACCGGGATCAATTACCCCATCGGCATTTAAGACCGTAATGCCTTTTTTTAAGGCGAGACCGCTGCGGGGATAGACAAATCCACCATAACCCGGTGGTATCGCAATTTTTAAACCGGTTTTTATTAATTTATATTCCCCCGGTTTAATCGTATATTCATAGCGTGACATAAGATCCATTCCACAGTCTTCACCGTAATGTTGATACTCTGGTAACTTTACATCCTCACCCATTCTTTTTACCTTTATTTTCATATCGCTTGCCTCCTATTTTGCAAATACATGATCTCCTATACTAACTACAAATTTCCTTGTGTTAAAGAAACTCTTATTTTGGGCTGTCTTGGGATTGTAGTAATAGAGAGAGCCCAACGTAGGGTCTACCCCATTTAGAGCTTCTCTGGCTGCTCTATAGGCCGTATTATTGGGTGTGTAGTGGATCTGGCCGTCCGAAACAGCTGTAAATTGATTTTTTTGATAAATAACACCCTTGATCGTATCGGGAAACTCATTACTTAACACTCTGTTGATAACTACAGCCCCAACAGCTACCTGACCCATATAGGGTTCACCGCGGGCTTCCCCGTGGATCGTCCTGGCCATGATTTCTATATCAGATTGACTGATCGTTCTGGCCAAGACCTGCCTTTTAGAAAGGTTTAGTATCGGCAGTTTTAACTTTTGTCCTTGTCTAATAATGGAGTTCTCCATATTATTTAAAGCCATAATAACCCCGACAGAGGTATTAAAGCTCTGGGCTAAATCATAGAGTGTATCACCGGAATCGACAAAGTACTGGATAATCTTATCCGGAGGTATATTTACATCGGGTAATGGCTGTTCTGGGTTATATCTTACGGAATAATTTCGTCCTACATCTAACTTAAAATTTTCAGTCCGGTCATTATGGGGTGATAAACTGTGATTTAAATTTAAATTTTTATCATTATTGTCGGCTTCTTTTTTTATTACCAGCTCATCCCCGATATTGATCTTGGAAGCATTATCAATATGGTTATATTCTAATATATGTTCAACGGTTGTATTGTATTCTTTGGCTATATCATAGATTGTATCACCGTTTTGCACCACATAGATCAAGGTAAAACGGGGTTGGGCCGACCCTATTGAGGTAAAGATAAGGAGGGCTAGTAATGTTATAATAATTATCCTGTCCTGATTTTTCATATCTAATCCTCTCCAGCTACATAGTCAATAATCTGTCTTAATTTCATCTTAATTACCGGACACCTATCAGGTATTGAATTTAAAAATACCTGACCATACCTCTTATTTATTATTCTATTATCCATACAGATTACAATTCCTTTATCATTTTTGGAACGAATCAATCGGCCAAAGCCCTGTTTGAACTTGATGACCGCTTTCGGAATAAAATATTCAAAAAAGTAATTCTTGCCTTCTTCTTTCATCATCTTAACCCGGGCCGCATTAACGGGATCATTGGGGACTGGAAAAGGCAGACGCATAATAATTAAGTATTTAAGGTCTTTACCAACAATATCAACACCTTCCCAGAAACTCTGGGTACCAAAGATTATCTGGTTTTTACCGGCTTTAAATTTATTCATGATATACTTTCTGGAGTATTTACTTTGAGAAAGCACATTTATATTATCTTCTTCTAATTTATGGTTCACCTTTTTGTACAGGTTATCAAGCATATTGTAGGAAGTAAATAAAACCATGGTCGAACCATTAAAAGTTTTTAATATATCAGTTAAATCATCGGCAATCTGGCTTGTAAAGGCATTATTAGAAGGTGAATAAATATCATTTGGGATAATGAGACGACTCTGTTTTTCATAGTTAAAAGGAGAATTAACTATATACTCCTGTTGATTATTAATCCCTAAGGCTTCTGTAAAAAAGTCAAAAGAATCGTTGACCGTTAAGGTCGCAGAGGTCATTAAAACATTTCTCAATTTATCCCATAACATATCTGGCATCTGACCTTCCACGTTAAGCAAGGCGCTCATATGGCTCACATACCGGTCCGTATATCTGTATTTTTCCAACCAGAATACATAGTCTTCATCATCTGCTTCTAAATTAAAAAGCAGATTAAAGGCCATATCATTAACCGTATTTAGGTTCTGTCTTAATTCAAGTAATTCAGCCTCTATTTTATCATAATTTTCGACCATTTTTAACTGATTTATTAATCTTTTTAAATAAACGAGTAATTCATCGTAATTATCATAAAAATTAAAGCCCTTTTGATTGATATCTTTGTATGTATCATCTTCTTTTAATTCTTCTGCAACTATTATACTGCTGTGTTCATACTTTTGGAAAAATTTATCTAAAAGCAGGAAATATTCTTTGTTATTTTCCTCTAAATCTTTTATCTTCGGAATTATCCTTTGATCAATAAGCTGATAAACTTCTTCCTTGTTATCCATAGCCAACTTGGCAACCTTATTTCTTACCCGGGGAATGATCGAGTATTTTTTATCATATAATTTTTTAAAGATCTGGTTGTTTAATTTATAGGATGTACTTTTACCCAGGTGATAAGTCGCTACATCATGAAAGTTATGGGCCTCATCAACGATTAAACTCTTATACTTAGGTAAGGTGGAATAACCGGAATTTTTGATTACCGCATCGGATAATAAGAGGTAGTGGTTAACTACGATTAAATCAGAATTAAATAGTTCATTTCTCGCTTTCATAAAATAACAGTCGTCATAATAGGGACATAAAGTTCCTATACAGTAATCACTTTCCGAAGCCACCTCATCCCAGACGGAATTTTTTAAGTTGAATTTTATTTCATTCCGCATGCCTGATTTAGTCTTTTTGGACCATTCAACCAACTTTTCATAACTCTGTTGTTCCTCATGGTCAGCTTCTATCATTGCATTTCCAATATTTTTGAGTTTTCTAATACATAAATAATTTTTACGTCCAATAGCCAGGTCAGCCTTGAACTTAAAAGGCAGTACTTTCTTTAAAAATTCTATGTCTTTATCCATGATCTGCTGCTGTAAGTTGATCGTATTGGTAGAAATAACTACCGTTTCATCATTTTTTACCGCCCAATAGAGGGCCGGTATTAGATAGGCGAAAGATTTACCAATTCCGGTACCTGCTTCTATTAACGTGAACTCAGCTTGATTAAAGTTATCAACGATATTGGCTGCAATTTCCAGCTGTTCGGTTCTGTATTCAAATCCGTCCATATTGTTGGCCAGGGGACCATCATCTTTAAAATAAGAAAGGATCTCCTCTTTATCTATCTCTTTAACTTCTCCGATATCCTTCGGTTCTACCACAAAATAGAGTTCACTCACACTATTATCTGAAATTGCAAAACCGATCCCTTTATCACCCAGTTCAGATGCAACCCTGATATCAGGGCCGGACGGTGTTGTATCACCGGACGGGTGGTTATGCAGGACCATAGAATTTTTCGGTAGCGAATTAATAATAGCGGGGGCCATGCTCTGATTCCCCCGGGCTAAAACTTCCACATTTTTAATTTTTTCCTCATCAAAGTCTATTTCAATCAGAAAAAATACTTCGTTTCCATTTGCATTCTCGATCTCATCTCTTATTTGATTTTTAATTTCATTATTAAAATAATCTATTATATTCAACTCATTCACCTTTTTTTAAGTTAAGTATAGTCTGAATGTCTTTATCAACCCCATCAAAAGCGGGGGTTTCTATTATAAATAATTTATCTTTTAATTTCTCGTGGTTAATAATTGTCTCGAAGTTTTCTAAGCCTATTTTACCTTGGCCGATATGGGCATGTCTATCTTTATTTGTGCCTAACTCAAATTTAGAATCATTTAAATGAATTAAATTAAGCTGTTTTAGGCCTATCTTATTATTTACTTCTTGAATCAAAGCCTCTATACCTGCTTGATTAGAAATATCATAACCGGCTGCAAATAAATGGCAGAGGTCAAGGCAAAGCCCCATTCTTGCTAAATTATCGACCTCATACATTATTTCTTTTAGTTCATCTAAATTACTGCCGATCTCAGTCCCGGCCCCGGCTGTATTTTCTATGAGGAGTTTAGTCTCATTGTTAACTTCGTTCAGTAATTCTTTAACAGCCTTTACTATTCTCTTTATGCCCGCTTCTTTGGAAGACTTAACATAATTACCGGGGTGAAAGACATAATAATCGGCTCCCAACCGGCCAGCCTGGCGGTAATCTTCTTTTATTTCTTCTTTGGATTTATTATATAACTCATCATTGGGGGATGCTAAGTTAACCAGGTAGCTGGAATGGATTACAAAACCCTTTATCTCATGCTTTTTTCTTTTTTCTCTCGTCTTTTTTATTTCTTCTTCACTTATTTCTTTTTTCTGCCAGCTCCTGGGTGATTTGGTAAAGATCTGAACAGAGTTTGCGTTAATTGCAATGGTTTCATCTATTGCTTTATCAATACCACCGCTAATAGAAAGGTGTCTCCCTAATTTCATTTTTTTGAACATCTCCTTCTCGATTGGCAAAAAATGTAACTATATGTAAAAAAACAACCTCAATACATCTCCTTTAAATTAAGAGATTTAAAGGAGTTTACTTGAGGTAAGTTTCTTAAACTATCTTAATAGATAGTTATCTTTATTTATTAACTTATTTATACTTCGAAGTCCTGTTCGACATCTTTCATAGAAAGGTTAATACGGTCTTTATTATCAATCTTGATAACCTTAACCCTGATTTCGTCTCCTTCACTTAAGACATCGGATACTTCATTGATATGTCTGTCAGCAATATTAGAGATGTGAACAAGGCCTTCTTTACCAGGTAAGATTTCAACAAAGGCACCGAAGTTCATAATTTTAACAACTTTACCTTCATAAACTTCGCCGACTTCAACTTCTCTGGTTAGGTCATCAATCATCTTCTTCGCTTTTTGACCGTTTTCCTGGCCTTCCGCTAGAATAAAGATGGTACCGTCATCTTCGATATCGATCCGGGCATCGGTTTCATCGATAATTTTATTGATCATCTTTCCACCTGGTCCAATTACGTGTCTGATCTTTTCAGGATCAATCTGCATGGTCATAATAAGTGGGGCATGCTCGGATAGATTTTCTCTTGGTTCATCAATTACTTCCAGCATCTTATCTAGTATATAGAGTCTTCCTTTTCTCGCCTTGTTTAAAGCATTTCTTAGGATATCTTTAGAAAGTCCACCTATTTTAATATCCATCTGTAGGGCGGTTATCCCATTGGGAGTCCCCGCTACTTTGAAGTCCATATCTCCATAATGGTCTTCCATCCCCTGGATATCAGAAAGGACTGCATAGTCATCGCCTTCTTTGATTAAACCCATTGCGATCCCGGAAACAGGTTGTTTGATCTTAACACCGGCATCCATAAGAGATAGGGTTGAGCCGCAGATACTGGCCTGAGAAGAAGAACCATTTGATTCAAGTACCTCTGAGACAACCCGAATTGTGTAAGGGAACTCTTCTTTAGAAGGGATCATCGGTTTAAGTGCCCTTTCCCCTAAATGACCGTGTCCGATTTCTCTCCGGCCGGGTGATCTTAAGGGATTAGTTTCTCCTACACTATAGGGTGGGAAATTATAATGATGCATATATCTTTTAGTCTCATCTTCACCAAGACCAAAGATTGTCTTTTCATCACTGCTGGCTCCTAAGGTAACTACACTTAAGGCCTGGGTTTCACCTCTTGTAAAGATAGCTGAACCGTGGGCCCGTGGTAAGTTGCCAACTTCACACCAGATAGGTCTGATATCATCATAAGATCTGCCATCTGGTCTTTTACCATCTTCAATAATCATTTTTCTGACTAGCTTTTTAGTTAGGTCATCAAAGGCAGCCTCAACCATTTTATTATATTCTTCTTCTTTTTCTGCATAATCTTCTAATTTGCCTGCTAGATATTCTTTTGCATCTTCTTTTAGTTCGTCTATTTGTTCACCGCGTTCCTGTTTCTTAACGGTATTGATAGCTTCTCTTAATCTATTAGTAGCAAAATCGCTGATTAATTTTTCTATCTTTTCATCTACATTATTTACTAAGGAAATATCTTGTTTTTCTAAACCTGCTTCTTCCTGCATTTTTTTCTGGAAACGGACGATCTTTTTGATTTCTTCATGTGCTAAGTCAATTGCATCAAGGATTACTTCTTCTTCAACTTCATCGGCACCAGCTTCTACCATTGAAACAGCCTCTTCGGTTCCAGCAACTGTTAGATCCAACTTTGAATTTTTACGCTCCTCTTCGGTTGGATTTAAAACAAGTTCACCATCAACTAAACCGACTTTAACTCCTCCAATAGGCCCATCAAAAGGTATATCAGATAAGGTGAGAGCCGCTGAGGCTCCATTCATAGCTATGATATCTGGTTCATGGTCTTTGTCAACAGAAAGTACGGTTGTAATCACCTGAATATCGTGTCTCATACCATCAGGGAACAGGGGACGTAATGGTCTATCAATTAATCGGGCAGTTAGGGTGGCAAAATCACGTGGACGTCCTTCTCTTCTGTTCACACTACCGGGAATTTTACCGATAGAATAAACGCGTTCTTCATAATTAACCATCAAAGGTAGATAATTAATACCTTCTCTAGGTTCTGACATGGTTGCAGTAACTAAAACCATTGAATCTCCATATTTAACAGTAACTGCACCATTAGCCTGTTTGGCCACTTTACCGGATTCAAATTCAAGTTCTGCTCCGGCAAAATCTGTTTTCCAAGTATTGGTCATTCGTTTTTTTCCTCCTTATTATTTCTCTAAATTAATGATTCATTATAATAAAGAGCGGGTTGAACCCCGCTCTTTACAATTTCATATTAAAATTAACCTCTAATACCTAAACTAGAAATTAATTCCCGATATCTTTCGACATCTTTATTTTCTAAATATCTTAAAAGCTTTCTGCGCTGTCCAACCATTTTAAGTAAACCTCTACGGGAAGAATGATCTTGTTTATGGTCTTTTAAATGGTCTGTAAGCTGAGAAATTCTTTCGGTTAAAATAGCAATCTGTACTTCGGGAGAACCAGTATCTTTCTCATCTCTTTGGTACTTTTGCACAATCTCTTGTTTTCTTTCTTTAGAAATCAATTTACTTCACCTCCTAGTTGTTGATACGCCCTACACCAAGTAAAAGTTGAGGAATCTTTAACCTAGTATAAGGTATTTAATTTTACCAGAATAATTTTATCACAGAACCTCTTTGATGTAAAGAATATCCTGCTTTATTGTCTCTATTAGTTCGTCTACATCATCAAATTCTTGTTCTCCTCTTAAATATTCAATTAACTCTATTTCGACAAATTCACCATAGATATCTCCCTGAAAGTTCGGTAAATGAACCTCAATGGTAAAGTCGTCATCATCAAAGGTGGGTTTATGTCCGAAATTAGCTACCCCTTTATATTTATCACCATTAAGATAAACATAAACTGCATAAACCCCGTCCGGGGGCAGTATATACTTGGTGGACGGTTTAATATTGGCGGTTGGAATGCCCAATTTTTTACCTCGACCATAACCTTTAACTACTTCCCCTTCTAAAATAAAGTTGCGGTCTAAATGTTCTTTTAGCTCTTTTAAGCGTCCGCCCATGATTAGATCTCTAATCACACTACTGGAAATTTTATGTTCACCTATTTTCAATGGTTCAACTGCTGTAACATCAAAACCATATTTTTTACCTAATTTTATTAACTCATCTATATTACCATCCCCTTTATAACCCATGGTAAAATCAGTTCCGACCACGATGTGTTTGGTATTTAGGTTATCTACAATAATCTTTTTAACAAAGTCATCAAAAGGGGTCTGAGCAATATCTTCGGTAAAGTTCATTTCAAAGTTATAATCGAAACCCATTTCATTTAAAATTTTCCTTTTTTGGGCCAGGGAAGTGATGTAATAATGTTCATCTTCATCTGCCACTACTTCCTGGGGATGAGGTTCAAAGGTTAAGACCCCACTTTTTAGTTCGTTTTTTTCAGCTAAGGTTAAAGTCGTATTTAATATTTTTTTATGACCTTTATGAATACCATCAAAAGAACCGATAGCTATGATGTTCTCATCTATTTCATATTGATCAAAGGTATTGCTTCTAATAATATTCATTTTTAGTTCTGACCTCCATCATGAAATACTCTCAAAGGTTGGATATATATTTTTTCATCTTCATCTTCTTTAACTTCACTTATGGATATAAATTGACCTCTGCTATATATCAATAGCCTTTCTCCTATTGTAATATCTGAAGGCCATTTTTTAAAGTTCTTAATTAACAATTTCGTACCATTTATAGCAAATTTATGTGCATAGTCCTTTGTTTCCATCTGTCTGTAATCAAAAGGACTGTCCAGGGATATAAGTATATTATCTAGATTTTCATTAGTTATTTCATAGAGAGTAACCGTATCTTCTAATTTGAAGGGCCCCGAGGCCTTCCTCAATAAATTTTTTAAATGAGCAAAAGTATTTAACTTACTACCAATGTCCCTGGCCAGAGAACGGATATATGTCCCTTTCGAACAGCTTACTTTGATTTTAACAAGAGGTAAATTGATATTTAATACTTCGATATCATAGATATTTACCAATCTATCTTCAATTTCCACCTTGGCTGCTTGATCATTACGGGCATAATGGTAAAGCCTTTTCCCATTTACTTTCACAGCAGAATAAATAGGTGGTTTTTGCCTAACCTCGCCCGAAAAGGACTGGACAGCTTCTTTAATTTGATTGTCGTCTAAACCCTGCCAGTTGTTATCTTTTTCTAGTACTTTTCCATCAGCATCTAGGGTATCAGTTTTCAGACCAAGGCGTATCTTGGCGATATATACCTTTTTTTCTTCCGGTAGATAGGGGATAATTTTGGTACCGCGGTGCAGACAGACCGGTAGTACCCCGGCAGCGGCCGGATCTAAAGTACCGGTATGACCCGCCTTTTTGATCTGCAACACCTTTTTTATATATCCTACTACATCAAATGATGTCATACCTGGTGGTTTTAATACATTTATTATACCAGGTTGGTTAGACATTTTTCTTCACCTCATCTAGAACTGCCCGAACTGTTTGTTCTAAATCGCCTTCAACCTTGGTACCAGCTGCCCGGGGATGGCCTCCGCCGTTAAATTTATGGGCTATCTTACTTACGTCAACATAATTTAAAGATCTAAAACTGATATCAATAAGGTCTTTTTTCGTTTCGACAAAAGAAATCCCCACTTCAACCCCACGTATATCGCGCGCATAGTTAACTAGATTATTAATTTCTTTTTCATCAATACCGATACTTTTTATTGTCTGATTATTTACCACCAGCCAGGCTATTTTACCTTGTTTAGCCGTTTTAATATTGGCAAGAGCCTCAGATAGCAGTTTTAAATACTTTAAAGAAGAAAAACTCTGTAAAAATCTATTGATTTTAACAATATCAATACCCCTTTCTTTTAAACTGGCCATCATTCTAAAACTGGCCGGGTCACTATTGGGATATTTTAAAGAACCGGTATCAGCCAATACTGCTAAAGCCATAGCGGACCCTATGTCTTCGGTGATCTCAATATCCAAGAGATCAACCATATCATAGATTATTTTACCGACAGCTGATTCATCTGGATTCACATAATTTAAGTCACCAAAACGGTTGTTATCATAATGGTGATCAATATTTACTATCTGATAGTTTTCGATAATAGGTTTATAGTCTCCCAGCCTTTCTATATTAGCAGAATCGAGGGCAATAACCTTATTATATTCTTTTAACCGTTCCTTATTTCCCTTATTAAATATATAGTATTCATCAAAATTAAGGTATTTAAATAATATATCGTATTCTTTAGTTAAATCACTGTGTAAAAGTAATAGGGAATTTTTGTTTAAATGGTTTAATAGAAATTTAAAGGCCATAATAGACCCGATAGCATCACCATCAGGGTCTATATGACCTATTATTAAATAATCATCATTTTCTTTTAGATATTCAACTATTTCCTGTAAAGAATTATTCTTCTTCACCATCTTCATGCCTCTTTTCATCTTCTTCAATTACTTCATCAATAAGTTTTGAGATGTGAACTCCCTGTTCAATAGAATTATCATATCTGAATATTATCTTAGGGGTATGGTAAGTAGTAAGTCTTTCACCAACCAGTTTTTGTATATAGTTTCTGGCCTGATCTAATCCTTCCATGGTTTCTTTCTTTTCCTGTTCACTACCTAATACACTTACCATCACCTTGGCATGTTTTAGATCATTTGAAACATCTATCTTTGTGACTGAAGCAAATCCGATACGGGGATCTTTTAATTCTCTCAAAATTATCTTACTGATAATTTCTTTTAACAATTGACTCATTCTTCTTACTCTTTTTTCGTTAGCCATTTTTCTCACCTCTATAAGGATCTTTCAATCTCCTTATATCTATATATTTCTAAAATATCTCCGACTTTTATATCATTGTAATTTTCGATTCCAATACCGCATTCATATCCTTCTTTTACTACTCTAACATCATCTTCAAACCTTTTTAAGGAACTAATTTCTCCTTCATGAATAATTGTACCATTTCTTATCAACCTTACATAGTCATTTCTATTAACTTCACCCTCTTTAACATAAGCACCGGCAACTATTCCTACATCAGGCACTTTAAAGGTATCTCTTACTTCAACACGACCGACCACAATTTCTTTATATTCAGGTTCAAGTAGTCCGGACATCGCATTTTTAATATCTTCGATAACTTTATATATAACTCTATAGGTTTTAATTTCTACCTTTTCTTTTTCGGCCGCTTTACGGGCATTAGTACCAGGACGTACATTAAAGCCAATAATAATGGCGTTAGAAGCACTGGCCAGATTTACATCTGTTTCATTGATTGCTCCTACCCCGGTATGAATTATATTGACACTTACCTCATCAGATTCAATATTTATTAGTGAATTTTCTAAGGCTGCAATTGAACCCTGTACATCAGCCTTAATTATTACATTCAGTTCTTTAATTTCACCTTCCTGAATATTTCTATATAAGTCTTCTAAGGATACCTTAGAATCTTTTTTGAGTCTTTCTTCTTTTTCTTTTTCCTGTCTTCTTTCGGCTAAATCACGGGCTCGTTTCTCGTCTTCCATGACTCTTACATAATCGCCCGCTTCTGGTACGTCGTCAAAACCGAGCACTATAACCGGTGTCGCGGGGCCAGCCTCATCGATTCTTTCACCATGTTCATCTAGTAAGGCCCTGACTCGGCCTGTAATAGAACCGGCAATTATATAATCTCCGATCTTTAAAGTCCCGTTTTTAACCAATACGGTAGCAATCGGTCCCCGACCTCTATCTAGTTCGGATTCAATTATGACACCATCGGCAATCCTATCAGGATTAGCTTTTAATTCTTCAACTTCTGCAACCAGGTTAACCATTTCCAGTAATTCATCTATATTTTCACCTTTTAAAGCTGAAACATTCACACAGATCGTATTACCGCCCCATTCTTCCGGAACCAGGGAGTGTTCGGTCAATTCCTGTTTAACCCGGTCCGGTTGGGCATTTGCCTTATCGATCTTATTTACGGCAACAATTATCGGAATCCCGGCCGCCTGGGCGTGGTTTATAGCTTCCACGGTTTGGGGCATGACCCCATCATCGGCTGCTACCACTAAGATAACAATATCGGTTAACTGAGCGCCCCGGGCTCTCATTGCGGTAAATGCTTCGTGACCGGGGGTATCAATAAAGGTTATCTTTTTCTCGTCATAACTGGCCTGATAAGCACCTATGTGCTGAGTAATTCCGCCCGCTTCTCCTTCTGCTACGCGGGTCTTTCTAATTACATCAAGTAAGGTAGTTTTTCCGTGGTCAACGTGACCCATAACAGTAACGATGGGAGGACGCGGTTTTAGATCTTCCGGTCTATCAATTATTTCTTCGAGTTTTAACTCAGATGATTCTTCCTCTTCTATCTCATCGGTTAACTTAATTTCTAAACCAAGTTCCTCTTTTAAAATTTCCAGTTCATCTTCATCAAGTGAGTAATTAACATTGGTCATAATCCCCATCTGCATCATTTCTTTGATGATTTTATTGGCAGAAATATCTAATTTTTCACCTAAATCTCTGATTGTAATACCTTCTGTTACCGGAACATAATCGGATTCATCTTCTTCTTCAATTTCTTCTTCTTCAATTTCTGCTTCAGTTTCTTGTTCTGCTGCGCTTTCTTCTGGCTGCTTTTCTTCTAATTCTTCTTCAACCTCTTCTTCACTCTTACTTTCTTCTGTTACAACTTCTCTGACAAGCTCAGCCGTTTCATCTTCTATTGTACTCATATGACTGGATACTTCTATACCTAGATTATTTAAGATATCTATCAATTCTTTACTTTCCATATTTAATTTATCAGCCAGCTTATATACTCTAATTTTACTCAAACTAACCACCTCCATATTAAATTTTAGCTTATTTATCTGTTTCATCCTCTTGGTTATCTTCTGGTTGTTGTTCTGATTCTACCTGAGGCTCTACCGAATCTAAACTTTCTGCTTCTTCCTTAGATTCTTGCTCTGTTTCTACCTCTTCTTCAGTTGTTTCATCTTCTGTAAATTCTGATTCCTTTTTAATATCTATTTTCCAACCCGTTAATTTTGCCGCTAATCTTGCATTTTGTCCTTCTTTTCCGATCGCTAGTGATAATTGAAAATCTGGAACGATAACTTTAGCGCTCTGTTGATCTTCATCGGTAACAACATCAATTACTTCGGCCGGGTTTAAAGCATTAGAAACATATTCTTTAGGGTCTTCACTATACTGAACAATATCGATCTTTTCTCCGTTCAACTGTTCTACAACTGATTGGACACGCATCCCCTGTGGCCCTACACAGGCCCCAACGGGGTCTACTTTATCATCATAGGAAGACACCGCTATTTTTGACCTGAAACCCGCTTCACGGGCAACAGACCTAATTTCAACAATGCCATCAAAGATTTCGGGGACCTCTACTTCAAATAATCTTTTCAGTAAGGCGGGATGAGTTCTGGAAACTAAGATCCGCGGTCCCTTGGTAGTAGATGAAACCTCTACTACATAAAGCTTTAAGCGGGAACCAACCCGATATTCCTCATTGGGCATCTGTTCTGATACAGGCAGTAAGGCTTCGGTCTTGCCCATATCAATTAGTACATTGTCTTTATGGAACCTTTGAATGGTTCCGGTGATAATTTCTCCCTCTTTGCGCTTATATTCTTCATAAAGTACATCTCTTTCGGCCTCTCTAATCCTCTGCATGACAACCTGTTTGGCCGTTTGGGCTGCAATTCTTCCAAAGTTCTCCGGGGTTACTTCCACATCTAAATAGTCTCCCACTTCAATCGATTCATCGATTCTTTCGGCCTCGTCAATCGGTATCTCATAACGCTCATTTTTAACTTCTTCTACTACTTTCTTACGAGAGAAGACCATTACTTCTCCCGATTCTTCATCAATTTCTACACTTACATTTTCTTTAGATCCAAAGTCTTTTTTATAGGCTGAAAGCAAGGCTACTTCGATTGCTTCAAGTAACACTTCCTTTGATATCCCTTTATCCTTCTCGATGTCATCTAAGGCGTTTAGCAAGTCCAGATTCATTTTTTTCCTCCTTTAAGTTACACTAAAAATTAAAGTCCTCATGTAAATTTGCTTTTGATACATCTGAATAGTCGATCTCCATTTCTTCATCTGTATCTTTTAATTTGATTGTAATAACTTTGTTCTCATCAATTCCAATTAATTTACCGACAAATTCTTTCGAATTATTTATCTTTCGATAGGTGCTGATCTTAATCTCCTCTCCTGCAAACCTCTTGTAGTCTTTCACCTTTCTCAAAGGTCTTTCAACCCCGGGTGAGGAGACTTCTAAAAAGTATCTCTTATCAATCGGATCTTCTTCATCAAGTTTTTGGCTTATTAATCTGCTTAAGTTGCTTAACTGATCGATTGTCAGTTCCCCTTCTTCATTCTCTACAAATACTCTGAGAATCCAGTTTTCCCCTTCTTTTATATATTCAATATCCACAAAGTCAAGATCATTTACCTTAACTATTGGTTCTATTAATTCTCTTAGTTGGTCAACAACGCTCATAGTAAAACCCTCTCTTTCATAAATTAAAGAGTGGGACGGGCCCACTCCTCAATAAAAATACAACATATTCCATATTACAGATTATCATAAAAATTGCTATTTTTCAAGAGCTTGCAAAAAGTGACAGTTGATTCTTTTCCGGTAATCCTTTTAAAGTACCGTGTTCTTTCATCTTTTCTATCACAGTTTTACTTAGACTGGTTCTATTTGTTAAATCTTCTATTGAGATAAACTTGCCCTGGGCTCTAGCTTCAATAATGCTTTCGGCAGCAGATGAACCTAGACCTTCCAGACAGATTAAGGGGGGTACTAATTTTTCGTCCCTTAAAATGAACTTATTCTTTTTTGAATTATATAAATCTACTTTACCAAATTCAACTCCCCTATGCATGGCCTCAATTACCACTTCTAAAATGGTAATTGTTTCTTTATCTTTAGCAGTTAGTTTATCCTGCTCATTTAACTTATTTAAGTAATCTTTTACAAATTCAAGGCCTTTATCTATAATTTGGGCATCAAAGGCACTCGCCTTGGTGGAAAAATATGTTAAATAAAAAGCTTTAGGATAATGAACCTTAAAGTAAGCAATTCGGTAGGCCATCATTACATAAGCCGCCGCATGAGCTTTAGGGAACATATATTTGATTTTCTTACAGGAATCAATATACCAGTCGGGTACTCCCTTATCTCTCATCTTTTGTTCTTCTTTTTCGGTTAAACCCTTACCTTTTCTGACATGTTCCATGATCCAGAAGGCATCAATCGGCTCAAGCCCCTTTTGCAGTAGATAGTTCATGATATCATCTCTTACAGAGATCACTTCCGATAAAGTTGCTTTATCATTTTTGATTAACTCCTGGGCATTGTTAAGCCAGACATCTGTTCCATGGGAGAGACCACTTATCCTGACCAGTTCCGCAAAGGTGGATGGTCTGGTATCAATAAGCATCTGCCTTACAAAACTGGTGCCAAATTCGGGAATACCGTAAGTTCCCACTTCAGAGTTGATCTTCTCTTTGCTGACCCCCAAGCTTTCAGTAGAAGAAAATATCTTCATGGTTTCGGGATCATCTAAAGGAATGGTTTCAGGATCTACACCTGTTAAATCCTGCAGCATTCTCAGTGAAGTGGGGTCATCATGGCCTAAAAGATCTAATTTGAGGATACGACCACTTATAGAATGGTAATCAAAGTGGGTGGTCCTGACCCTGGTTTCCTGGTCATTAGCCGGGTGTTGAATCGGGGTAAAATCATAGATATCCATATTTTTAGGAACTACCATTAAACCACCGGGATGCTGGCCGGTAGTCCTTTTTACCCCTGCACAACCATCGACTAATCTATTAATCTCAGCTTTTTTAACCTCTATATCATTATCATCTAAATAATTTTTTACAAATCCAAAGGCAGTTCTATCAGCGATTGTAGAAATTGTACCTGCCCTAAAAACATAATCTCGGCCGAAAAATTCCTCGGTTGCTTCATGGATAGTGTTTTGATATTCACCCGAGAAGTTCAAATCAATATCTGGAACTTTGTCACCCTTAAATCCCATAAATACTTCAAAGGGGATATCAAAACCATCTTTGGTATACTGCTCACCACATTCGGGACATTTTTTGTCCGGTAAATCTATACCGGTAGAGTATTCTTCCTCCTGTTTAATTTCAACATTTTGGCAGTTTTCACAGCGGTAATGGGCTGGTAAGGGGTTAACCTCGGTTATATCGGTCATAGTGGCCACAAAGGAAGAACCAACTGAGCCCCGGGATCCAACCAGATAACCGTCTTCAAGAGACCTCTTAACCAGCTTATGGGCGATAAGATAAATAACAGAATAGCCATTATCTATTATTGAATTAAGCTCCTTTTCCAGTCTGGCTTCAATATATTCGGGTAAGTCCTCTCCATAAAGTTTTTTAGCTTTGTTATAGCTCATACTTTTTATCTTTTCATCTGCCCCTTCAATATCAGGGGTGTAAAGACCGTCCGGTATGGGTTTGATCTCTTCTATTTTCTGATAAATTTTATTGGGGTTCTCGACCACAATTTCATGAGCTTCTTCTTCACTAAAGTAATCAAACTCTTCTAACATTTCACCGGTAGTTCTATAGTAAAGTGGTGCCTGATTATCGTAATCATCAAAGCCCTGTCCGGCCTGTAAAATCTTTCTATATATTTCGTCTTTAGGATCTAAAAAGTGGACATCTCCGGTGGCTACTACCGGTTTTTTAAACTTTTTACCCAGTTCATAAATTCTTTTATTAATATTTTTAAGCTCATTTTTATCATCTAACTGGTTTGAGATTAAAAATTCATTATTGCCGAGGGGCTGGATCTCTAAGAAATCATAAAATTTAACTACTTCTTTTATCTCCTTGGAACTCCTGTTATTGAGAATATAGTTAAAAAGTTGACCCGACTCACAGGCTGAACCAATCAGTAGGTTCTCCCTTTTAGCCAGTAGTTCGCTTTTTAATATCCGCGGTTTACGGTAAAAATTATCAAGGTGAGCCTTAGATACTAGTTTATATATGTCTTTTAACCCCGCCTGATTTTTAGCCAATACTAAAGCATGGTAAGGTCTCTGCTTTTTCCAGTCAATATTTTTTGTTAACTCATTCAGTTCATTAATATTATTTAATTCTTCACTTTCTTCTTCCCTTAAAAGTGCAAGGAATAGATATCCGGTCGCTTTGGCATCATCTAAGGCCCTGTGATGGTTTTCTAAGTCTATATTATAATGGTCAACCAAAGTTGCCAATTTATGGTTTTTTAATTTCGGTTTAACAGCCCGCGCTAATGTTAAAGTATCTATTAAAGTTATCTCATCAGATCTCATGAACTCATTTAATGGCTCTCTGATAAAACTGTAGTCAAAATCCATGTTATGGGCAACTAAAGGGGCCCCATCCATGAAATCAATAAACTTTTTAAAAACTTTTTCAAAAGGTTCGGCATCTTGGACCATGCTGTCATCAATACCGGTAATCTCAGTTATCTTAGCAGGTATATTCCTTTCCGGTTTGACCATAGAAGAAAATTCATCTACGACTTTTCCCTCTTTTAGTTTGACAGCCCCGATTTCGATTATTTCATTGTTGACGGGGTTTAAACCGGTTGTTTCTAAGTCAAATACAACAAACTCAGTCTCATTAATATTTTGATCTGAGGGATTAACTACAATTGGTTTCCCGTTGTCTATTAAATAGGCTTCTAAGCCAAATATGATATCCACACCGTATTTTTGCCCGGCCTGATAGGCATCCGGATAAGACTGCACAATGCCGTGGTCAGTTATGGCCAGGGCATCATGACCCCACTTAGAGGCTCTCTTAACTGCATTTTCGACATCGACGGTGGAATCCATGGCACTCATTTTGGTATGTAAGTGCAGCTCGATTCTTTTTTGATCTGATTTATCTTCACGGGACTTTTTTTCTCCAATTTTATTGATTCTATCTGCCATTAAAATTAGATCTTTACTGTACTTATCATATTGAATATTTCCTTTAACCAGAACTTCCATATCTTCTTTGATATTTAATTTCTGACCATTATTATTTAAAAAAGCTTTGCAGGTGAGTGAATCTTTAAAGTTTGTAATATGGAATGTATGAAGGGTCAGGTTTTTCCTGATCTGTTTCACTTCCTGGTCAAATACAAAACCACTGGTTGTTATATTTCTCTGCTCGGATTTAATCTGGTCAAGATCTACTTTGTTTTTACCGTTATTAATTTTCCCACCGTAGATTATTCTATTTTTATTTTTCCGCTTCTTTTGGCGTCTTTTACTTTTGGCTGCCTGTTCTTTTTTTAAATCTTTTTTTAGAGATTTATCATTTTTAAAGAAATCTCCATTCTCGATTCTAATATCCAATTCCTCATCTAGGTAATAATATATTCTATTTTTTATAAAATTGATAACCCGGGCCTTGCTCATCTTTTTGGCTGCGAGTTTTGTTTCCAGTGAAATCATCAGTGTATCATCTTCAAAAAATAATTTGGCCCTTTCAAACCAGGTTTTGCTATAAGAAAACTTCTCATTGAATTCTTTAGTTAACTGCGGCCAGATCATTTCTATTTCTTCTTCTTTGGATAAAGCGATCTCACAGTCTATTGAAAAATTAGGCAATAGGCTGCCTACTTTCTCTTCAATCTGTTCATTATCAACATTTTTATTTAATACAACCTTACAGATTTTTTTCTCGGAATCAACTATAATATATTTTAATTTATCTTTATAATCTTCCCCTGGTTGGATGACTTTAAGCACAAAATCCCTCCTAAAAGAACTAATTAATCCATTATATCAGTAAATAAACTTCTCAGTATATCAATATACATCTTTGTCCGGGCTTTTACCCCTTTTACTAAGCCCATCTTTTCTTCCTTCATCACATGGGTTAAATCCTTAAGTTCTACCTTTTTTACTCTACCTTTTTCCTTGAAGTGCTTATTTAACGACACTTCAACTCCAAAACCTTCTTTATCTAAATTCTTTACTTTTTTTAATTCAGATAGTTTAATAGCCCTTTGACCAGAGAGACCGGGAGAAACCACCTGAGCTAAATCAGTTAAGCCCCTCCCTTTTTTAAATACCCCTATTGTCATATCTGCCTCATCCGAAATAACGGGATTAAGCAGTTTATAGACATGTTCCTGTCTTAATCCAATTAAATCCCCATCTAAAAGTAAGATAATATCTGTATCAATTTTAGCAATACCTTCCTGTAAAGCGGCACCTTTCCCACGGTTCTGGTCCATCTTTATTACCCGGGCACCCCTATTTTTTGCTACCAAATAGGTGTTGTCCTCAGAACCATCATCAACCACAATTACTTCATTGATTAATGATACTTGATTTAAGGTATCGATAATATCACCGATAGTTTTCTCTTCATTGAAGGCCGGAATTAAAGTTTTGATCTTCATTGGACTGCCCCTCTCTTATTTTAATTTAGAAAGAAAGTCTTTTATTTCCTCTTCATAATTATCTAAAGGGACTTCGAAGTCCTCACCTGTTTGGCGGTTTCTAACCTCCAATACATTATTATTTAAGGAACGGCTACCCACGGTTATTCTGAGCGGGATACCAATTAGATCAGCATCATTAAATTTAACACCGGCCCTTTCATCACGGTCATCGAGTAATACTTCTATACCCATTTCAGTAAATTTCTCATAGATTTCTTCAGACGTTTCTTCCACTTCTTCACTATTACCAAGAGGTAATATTATTATTTGATAAGGAGCTATTGCCTTCGGCCAAATAATACCGTTCTCATCATTGCTCTGTTCAATTGCAGCTGCTACAATTCTGGTAATACCTATTCCATAACTGCCCATTACGACCGGTTGGGCTTTACCGTTTTCATCTAAGTAGGTAGCTCCCATACTTTCACTGTATTTAGTTCCCAGTTTGAAGATATGACCCACTTCAATACCGGGTTGAATTTCTAAGGAACCTGTCTGGCACTCAGGACAGGTGTCACCCGCCTTGACAGTTCTTAAATCCAAGTATTCATCTACTTCAAAGTCACGGCCGGGGTTTATATTACCGAAGTGCTTGTCCTCTATATTTGCCCCACAGACTGCGTTTCTCATCCCTTTGATTCTATAGTCAGCAATTATTTGATAACCTTCTACATCAACCGGACCAATAAAACCGGGTTTAACTCCAAAAACTTCAATTATTTCTTCTTCGTTGGCAGCTTCTAAAGTAGTAGCCTGTAGATAGTTAGATAATTTTACTTCATTTAACTGATCATCCCCCCGCACTAATACAACTACTAACTGATCATCAGCCTTCATCAGCATTGTTTTAACCATTTCGGAACCATCTATGTTAAGGAAATTTTCTAAACCTTCAATTGTTTTAATATCAGGGGTATCAATAATCTTGCGTTCCTTTTGATCTTCATCAATTATTTTTTCTTCATCATAGGCAGATGCTAATTCCGTATTGGCAGCATAATGACAGTTGTCACAAATCGCAATATCATCTTCACCGGATTCTGCTAATACCATGAATTCATGTGAGTCTTTACCACCCATCGCCCCGGTATCTGCCTTCACAACTCTGGTTTTTAAACCAAGTCTTTCAAATATTTTAACATAGGCATCATACATTTCCTGATAACTTTCATCCAGCCCTTCATAGTCCGTATCCATACTATAGGCATCTTTCATTGTGAATTCCCGCCCGCGCATTACTCCAAAACGCGGTCTGATTTCATCACGAACTTTTGTCTGGATTTGATAAAGGTTTAAGGGAAGGTCTTTATAGGATCTAACTTCATCCTTAATTAGGTCAGTTATTACCTCTTCATGGGTTGGACCCAGACAATATTCACGGTCTTTTCGATCTGTGAATTTGATCATTAGGGGTCCGAACTTCTGCCAGCGGTTTGATTCTTTCCAAATCTCAGCGGTCTGCATGACAGGTAACAGCACTTCCTGGGAAGAAGTTTTATCCATCTCTTCTCTTACTATGTTTTCTATCTTTTTGATTACATTATAACCCAGGGGTAAATAAGAAAAAATACCTGGACTTAACTTTCTCATCATACCTGCTCTTAACATCAGCTTATGACTTTTTATTTCAGCTTCAGCAGGTGTTTCCTTTAAAGTTGGTAGATATAGTTTTGACATTCGCATTTCTTACTCACTCCTCATCTTTTTTATTTCTTCCAGTAAAGTTTCAATCATATCTTCTTCTTTGACCTTTTTAATTACTTCTCCCTTTTTGAACAAGAGGCCTGATTTTTTACCACAGGCCAAGCCCAGATCCGCTTCTCTTGCTTCCCCGGGTCCATTTACTTCACAGCCCATAACAGCAACTGTAAGTCCGTCTTTAAAATATTTATGGTAATCTTTAATACTTTTTTTAATCTCATTAGTGATCCGGGCTAAATCTACCTCGGTCCGGCCACAGGTTGGACAGGAGATAATATTAATTCCCCTATTTCTTAATTTTAGGTTTCTTAGTATTTCAAAAGCAGTATATACTTCTTCCACGGGATCCCCTGTAAGTGAGACCCGCAGTGTATCTCCAAATCCACTATTTAAAAGCAGGGCTAAACCCACAGAAGATTTTATTATACCTTCTTTGCCGCTGCCTGCTTCAGTAATACCAATATGGAAGGGGTAGTCTACCTCTTGACTTAAAAGTTGATGTGCTTTTAAGGTCATTAAAACATCAGTCGATTTCATTGAAATGACAATATCTTTAAAATCCAGTTCCTCTAATAGCTTTACATGTTTTAAAGCACTTTCTACCATACCTTCGGCCGTTGGCTTACCATATTTTTTTAATAAATCTTTTTCAATAGAACCGGAATTCACACCGATTCTAATAGGGATATCTTGCTTTTTTGCCTTTTTGACGACAGCTGATATTTTCTTTTTATCCCCAATATTGCCGGGGTTAATACGTAACCCATCTACTCCCTGTTCAATAGACATTAAAGCCAATTCATGACTGAAGTGAATATCGGCGATAAGGGGGATGCTTATCTCATTTTTAATATCAGACAAAGATAAGGCTGCTTTTTTATCAGGTACGGCCACTCTGATAATTTCACAGCCGGCTTCTTCTAATCTGTGAATCTGACTTACGGTTTCCCCTACCTGATCAGTTTTAGTATTTGTCATGGACTGGACAGTGATGGGAAAATCACTGCCCACCCCCACTTTTTGATAAAATATAGTTTTTGTTTTTCTTCTTTCAATCATATAAATACACCACTTTAAAAGAAGTTACGGGCAATATCATTATAGATAATAAATAACATCAAGATCATCAGAAGGACAAAGCCAATTAAATGGACAAAGCCTTCTTTTTTCGGGTCTACGGGTTTACCCCTTATCAATTCGATAACTATAAAGAGGATTCTGCCTCCATCCAGGGCCGGTAATGGTAACAGGTTAATAATACCCAAGTTAATGGAAATAATGGCTGTCCAGTTCATCACATTAATAATTCCATTACGGGCAGCCTGTCCGATTATCGAGGCTATCATAACCGGTCCGCCTATCCCTTCCATCGACCTATTAGAGATCATCTGAATAAAGCCGTTGATCGTTAGATAAAAGACTCGCCAGCCCTGAACAACAGCCCGCTGTATTGAGCCAAAAAAACCGATGTTTTCTCGTACAACCTGAGGATAGATGCCAATAATATTAACTCCCATTTCTTCATTACGGACGGGTGTTATATTAAAGGTCATCGTCTCTCCGTCTCTTTCGATCACGATTTCCAGTGGTTCCGTTTCAGAATTATGAATAATACCTGTCATATCTTGCCAGCTTTGAATTTTTTGTCCTTCGATCTCTACTATTCTATCTCCCGGTAAAAGCCCGGCTTCAGAAGCGGGTCTGCTGGGATCTAATTCCCCAATAATCGGTTGATTGGAAGTATCAATCGGGACTCCCGCCAAGCTAAAAATTAGAAAAAAGATAAACAAAGCTAACATGAAGTTCATGAACGGTCCCATAAAGATAACAGCAAACCTCTTCCACATCGGTTTTTGATGGAAACATCTTCCGTTAGCTTTAGCTTCATTATAGATTTCAATATCTTCCTCATCATCATCTTCATCGGGAACAAATTCACCGGTCATATTACAGAATCCGCCCAGGGGTATCGCTCTAATCGAATAAACTGTTTCCCCCCACTGCCTGTAGACAAGTTTAGGGCCGAAACCTAAAGCAAACTCTTCTACCCTGATATCACTTAACTTGGCAGTTATATAATGGCCGAATTCATGTATAAAAATTAATATTCCCAGTACAATTATAAAACTGAGAATAGTAGTAAACATATTAAACTACCTCCTTCACAAACTGTCTGGCCCATTGATCTATTTCAATAATCTTTTCTATGGTGGGATCATCTACTTTATTATGAGCCTCTATAGTTTCCCTTATTATTTTTGGTATTTGTACAAAGTTGATTTTTTTATTTAAAAATTCATCTACAGCCACCTCATTGGCGGCATTTAAAACAACTGGATAACTACCACCTTTTTGACCAGCTTTGAATGCTAAATCCAAACATTCGAATTTATCATAATCGGGTTTTAGAAATTCTAATTTACCCTGCTTTACTAGATTTAAAGGTTCACCTATCCCTAAATTTATATCGGGATATTCTATTACATGTTGAATGGGCATTCTCATATCAGCTACACTCATCTCAGCATATATAGAATTATCAATTAATTCTATCATGGAATGAATTATACTTTGAGGATGAATAACTACATCTATTTTATCATATCCTACCCCGAATAACCAATGTGCTTCTATTACTTCTAAGCCTTTATTCATCATCGTAGCAGAATCTATTGTGATCTTGGCACCCATATCCCAGTTGGGATGATCCAGGGCTTCTTCAACTGTAACCTTTTTTAATTCTTTTTTACTTTTATTAACAAAAGGACCGCCGGAAGCGGTTAAAATTATATTTTTTAATTCTTTTTTGGAATGTTTTTCTAATAACCTAAAGATCGCGTTATGCTCACTGTCGATTGGCAATAATATATTATCTTTATTAATCCTTTCTAACTGTTTCTTAACGAGATGACCGCCGATAACTAAACTCTCTTTATTGGCCAGCCCCAGTTTTGTACCTTGTTTGAGTGTATTTAAAGTAGGAATAAGACCGGCCGCTCCTACTAAGGCATTAATAACCAGGTCCGCTTCTTGTAGTTGAACGATTTCATTAATATTTTTTTGTCCTTCTAATACTTTAATATTATAGTCTTTTAAATTCAATTTTACTTCTTGGGCACTACTTTCATCGGCCATAACTACATAACTGGGTTTATACTTTTTGGCCTGTTCAGTTAAATTTTTAACACTGCTATGGGCGGTTAATACTTCCACATTCCAATCATCTTTAATATAGTCAATTACCTCAAGTACCTGAGTACCTATAGAACCGGTAGAACCTAATAATATTAAATTCTTCATTCTATCTGCCTCCTAATTTAAAAACAAAGTTAAGAAAAAATATGTAAAAGGTATTGTAAAAAGGAGGCTGTCAAATCTATCTAATATTCCTCCATGTCCGGGAATTATATGTCCAGAATCCTTAACACCTGCTGCCCTTTTGATAGCGGACTCAAAAAGGTCACCCGCTATTGCAACAAATGGTAATAAAACAGCGTATATTAACCATAAACCATTAAATACATTTAAATAAAAAGTTACAGCAATTACAAAAATGAAAGAAAAAACAATACCCCCAATTGCTCCTTCCATGGTTTTATTGGGACTGATGCGGGGAGCCATTTTTAGCTTCCCATAATATTTTCCCACAAAATAGGCACCAATATCAGTTAACCAGGTACCTATTAAGGCAATCCATAATCCAAATTTAAAGTCCAGATTTCTTAAATAAATAAAATATATTAAGCCAAAAACAATATATATGATACCGAGTAAGTTAAAAGAGGTTGTCTGAATAATATCCTTTAACTTGTCTTGACGATAACTATCATAGAAAAATACCATTAAAACCAGGATAAATAGATATTCGACCGGGAAATCTAACTTATAAATTAAATTAAGATATGATACCACTAAAAATAAAAGACTGGTAATTAATAAAGAAATGAAATTATCGTGCTGGGTAATAGCATTAAACTCTTTTAGACCAACAGCAGTGATGAGGGAGATTAAAATAAAAAAGGGAAAGTGTCCCCAGCTGATAATCCCGATAAATATAAGTATACCAACTATACTGCTAATCACTCGTTTTAATAACATATTACTGATCAGCTCCATTATCAAGTGCACCAAATTTTCTTTTTCGCTTAGCGAAATCCTGTAAGGCTTTTTCTAGTTCTTGGCCATCAAATTCCGGCCAATATTTTTCTGTAAAATATAGTTCAGCATAAGCAGATTCCCATAAAAGGAAATTACTTATCCTTTTTTCTCCCCCGGTCCGGATAATATATTCTACATTCGATATATTTGAATTGTATAATTTTTTATTAACCAATTCTTCATCGATATCGGCTCTGCTTATATCAGGGTCTGCCTTTATTTTTTTTACTACATCAATTATTTCAGCTCTTCCCCCATAGTTAAAAGCAATATTTAGTTCTAATTTTTTATTATCACTGGTCAAATCTTCGATCCATTCAATTGTATCAAGAAGTTTACTATCTAATTTATCTCTTCTTCCAATTATGTTAACTTTTACATCTTGTTCATCAAGTTCTTCTGCCTCATTTTTAATTGTATTTCTAAACAGTGTCATTAAGTATTGAACTTCTTTAGGAGGCCTTTTCCAGTTTTCGGTTGAAAAAGCATACACAGTTAGGCTGGGAATTCCCTTTTCTATGAATTCTTCCACCATTGTTTTTAAGGTTTCCACACCCTTTTTATGCCCATAGGTGCGCGGTTTATTTTTGCTTTGAGCCCAACGTCCATTGCCATCCATTATTATTGCAACATGGGAAGGTATGTTCTGCATATTTGACCTCCTATTGTGTTATTCTTGAGGGGAGGATCCTCCCCTCAAATCGAAAATTTGTT
>CAZGMM010000016.1:0-32127 GCA_964526845.1 uncultured Halanaerobiales bacterium
TTAACAGTTAATTCGTGTTATTCTAACAACAAGTGCGACTGCCCGTCGCACAGTTTGAAAAGGCCGCCCCTTTTTAGAGGCGGCTTTTTTATTAATCATTTATATAAATTATCAAGCTGGCAGAATAAATCATAAATTATTATATTCTCTTTTCTTTTAACCATTCTATTAAATCGTCAATTACTTCTTCATCTTTTTTATCATGTTCTACATTTCTAATTGCTTTTTTCACTTCATCAATTTTAAATTGACAGTCACTGAGGTTATCAGCAATATTTTCAATCAGGTCAGCATTCATGGCATCTGAATATATTTTTGCCTCTTCAATTGTACCTTTTTTGAGGCTTAAACCTAACTGGATATCGCCCCAGTCAAACCGATTCTCATAAGTAATATCAAAGTCAGGGGCCTGACCGTAACGCCATTCCCATGAAGAGTATTTTTCCTGCAGTTTAGCTATTTCTCCATTTTGATGCGGTGATATAGTCTGTGGTTCAGGCTCTACCTGGTATAACTCTTTGAAGTATTTTTCTAATTCGCTCTTCATTTGTTCGACTGTAACATCTGGATTTAACTCCTGTAAGTTGACTACTCTTGATTTCACAGATTCTATCCCTTTTGATTGGATCTTTTCCTGGGAAACCTGTAAGTATTCAACCATATTCTTGAAATCAGTATCAACTAAAATTGTCCCGTGATGATAAGATGAATTAGTTGAATAATAGAAGGCATTACCGGAAAACTTCCGACCGGAGGCTACTAAATCGTTCCTACCCGAAAACTCTGCTTCAATATTACTATCCCGGACTGCTTTCAATATTACTTCAAGTTGGGTATGAATATCATAAAGGTTTTTGTCCATAACAAAGGTAAAGTTTAAATTGCCTAAATCATGGTAGACTGCCCCTCCCCCGGAAAGCCGGCGGGCTAATTTACCATCATTATCTTCTAATAAGCGGCAGTTACATTCTTTCCAGGCATTCTGGTTCCTGCCAATTACAACGGTGTTATCATTCTGCCATAGGTATAATATCACTTCATTTTTTCTAGTATTATTTAACAAATATTCTTCTAAAGCAAGATTATACCAGGGATTAAATGAATCAGAATGTACTATCCTCGCATGTTCAATCTTTTCTCTGAATTTATCTATTAAGTCTGACATAATGTAATGCTCCTCCTATCGAATCAAGGGCTGCTTCATGAATTACTTCCGAGGTTGTGGGATGGGCATGGATGGTTTCTATAATATCCTCGATTGTCATATTTTTATTGACAGCAAGGGTTAACTCATGTATTAAATCGGTAGCATGTACACCGATTATTGAACTACCTAAAATTTCTCCACTGTCTTTTTTAGAAATTATTTTAATAAAACCATTTCTCTTATTCATGGTCTTAACTTTGCCGTTGGCCCTAAATGGAAACTTGCCTATATTATAATCAATACCTTCCTCTTTCACTTCTTCTTCTGTTAAACCGACCGTTCCAATTTCGGGCTTAGTAAATATTGCAGCTGGAACTACATCATAATCCATCCTTTTCTCTTCCCCCATTATGTTCTCTACTGCCACTATCCCCTGATGGGAAGCAACATGGGCTAAAAGGATCTTGCCGGTAACATCTCCCACTGCATAGATGTTATCAACACTAGTCTGTAAATGCTCATCAACTTTAATGGCATTATTTTCTTTTTCAACACCTATTTTATCTAAATCTAAGCCGCCAAAACTGGGTTCACGTCCGGTTGCAACCAGTACTTTGTCGACTTCTATAGTTTGGTTTTCTTCGCCTTTTAAGTATTTAACCTGATAGCCGTTGTCTGTTTTAGCCACTTCTTTGACCTGGGCTCCGGTTGTGATATCTATTTTAGCTCTTTTGGCAACTTTACCAAGTTCAGAAGTAACTTCCTGATCAACCCCCGGTAAGATATCATCTAAATATTCGACAACCTTTATATCCACCCCAAAGTTAGCATAGATAAAGGCAAATTCCATTCCGATGACTCCCCCACCAATTACAGTTAAAGATTCAGGTAGTTCTTCTAAATCTAAGATATCTCGACTGGTTAAAATACCTTCCATATCTATACCCTTGATAGGGGCTTTTTTAACCTTTGATCCGGTAGCTAAAATTATATAATCCGTCTCAATAATCTCTCTACCATCATCAGTTTGAACCGAAACTGTATTTTGATCGAGTAAGCTGGCCTCGCCTTTATACACCTTTACATTATGTTTATCGAGCAGGAATTCTACTCCTCCTACCAATTGTTTAACGATTGTGTCTTTATTTCTGATCACCCTTTTCATGTTTAAATTAACATCATTTACTTCAATACCGAATCGCCTGGCTTCCTGTATTTCAGAATACTTTTCAGCAGAATATACTAAGGCCTTGGTCGGTATACAGCCCCAATTCAGACAGGTGCCACCGATATTTTCTTTTTCTATTAAAGTAACATCTGCTCCTAATTGGGCTGCTTTTATGGCTGCCACATAACCGCCGGTCCCACCACCAATTATTGTAATTTTTTTCTCCGTCATTATATAATTTTGCCCCCTTAAAATAATTAATATTTTTTTCTATTTTATCCTATTCGATTAAAAAGTAAAAACTAATCAATAGAATCTACATGGTCTCTGTTCCATTGATAATCCTCTACTAAATCCATAAAAATATTTATTATCTCATCAATAGTACTATATATCTCATCATGTTTTAAAGTCCTGTCTTCTTTTTTGGTTTCTATTTTAAACTCTTTTTTTATCACACCCGGTTTATCCGACAAAACATAGATCCGGTCTGACATTAAGGCTGCTTCTTCCGGGTCATGGGTTATGATAAACATATCGATATTTCTTTCTATATGGAGTCTTAAAAGCAAGTTTCTTAAATTAACTTCTGTTTGGGTATCGACTGATTTTAAAGGCTCATCCATTATTAAAAAATCAGGTTTTATGGAAATTGCTTTTAAGATCTCGATTCTTTGTTTCATACCCCCGGAAAGTTCAGCCGGATAGTTATCTAGGGTTTGTTCTAAATTGGTTAACTTTAATAGGCTATTCCTTATACTGGCCGCTTTCTTCTTCGGCAGGTAGTTCTGCTGTACGAAATGGAAGTTATCTTTGATATTCCGCCAGGGCAAAAGCCTGGGTTCCTGAAATACATAACCGGTTCTTAGTTCGTCTACCCTCAGTACCTGGCCCTGATCCTGTTTTAACAGGCCGGCCGCAATTTTAAATAGGGTGGTTTTACCACTTCCTGATGGGCCTAATAGGGTAACTATCTCCCCTTTATTGACATGAAGGGAAACATCTTTTAAAACCTTTAGTTCAGCAAAGTTTTTATAAATATTTTTGAATTCTAAAATTTTCTCCATTTTATTTCCACCTTGTAGCTTTCTTTTGAACCGGCTTTATTATCAGATATTCAACAGCTAACATTAATAGGATTAAAATTATAGCCCAGGCAAAAAGTTTATCTGTATTTAAATTACTATTTGCCATACTTAAGGCAAAACCAACTCCACTATTAGAACCTAAAAACTCGGCAAAGATAGTTGATTTCCAGGCAAAGGCCATCCCGATACTTAGGGCTGAAAATATATAAGGTATAAGGGAAGGTACATAGATATCAAAAAATATCTTTTCCCGGTCTGCCTTATAAACTTCGGCCATTTCTATTAGGTTTTGATCTATATTCTGTAACCCTTCGAAAATATTAACAAAGATAATGGGGAGAGTTACTATAAAAATTAAGAAAATAGGTGTAAGATTATCGGCTATCCCAAACCAGATAACGGCTATCGCTAGCCAGATAACCGGTGGGGTTGTTTGTATAACAGTAATAATCGGTCTTGTTATCGTATATAAGATATTAGATTTATTCAAGATTAAAGCTATCATAAAACCAATTATTAAAGCAGACCCATACCCAATTATTGTTCTCCGAATCGTAATAAATAAATTGTTAAATAAATTCCCGCTTTGATAGATATCTATAAAGGCATTAAATGTCTGCAGGGGAGAGGGTAATATTAGGGGGTTCATTTGTCTGGAATAATAAATCCAGATTAAAAGCACCACCAAAAATCCGGTGGTGCTCAATAATATTTTTTTAAATTTATTAATAATAAAACGCTTCATCTGGTAAATTACCACCTATCATTTCAGGATACATCTCCAGTATGTGGTTAAAATAAGTATTGACTAAATCTCTGCTTTCACTATCAGGATATATACTGAGATCAACTCTACTCCAGGCTTTTTTCATCACGGGTTCCGGTACATTAAAGTAATTAGAGGCGTCTTTGATAGCTTCTGCCGGATTATTGTTATAATACTTGACCCCCTCAATATACTTACCTGCTATTATATCGGTTAATCCAGGATATTCCTGAACGAATTGATTGGAGACAAATAATCCTACAAAGGGAATCCTTTCATCACCATTGTGTAACTTACCCCATTCTTTTTGGATATCCAGGGAAAGTTGTGCCTTATCACTTTTAGCTAGACTCACTGAAACAAGCGGCTCGGGCAGAATAATTGAGTCTACCTGTCCAGACATAAAGTACTTGGCCCCATTCGGTAAAGGCCTATAGACTAAATTAACATCATTTTGTGGATCAAGTCCGTTCTCTTTTAATAAGTATCTGGCTAAAAAATCCAGTGGTCCACCTTTTAAAGGTAGACTTAGGGTCTTCCCTTTTAAATCAGACCACTTTTCGGCTCTAAAACCATTTGTTAAAAGATAATCGATAGCCCAGGTATTAACATTGACCATCTTTACATCAATACCCTTGTTATATATTTTCGCACCGACATTAACCCCGGTCACCATGAAGTCAATTTCGTTTTTTGAAATTAAGGAAATTGCTCTCTGATGGTCAGGAGAAACTTTAACATCAAATTTTAGGAAGTTATCCAGTTCACCTGTCTTCTTTAGTCTAAGTAAAGGCAGAGCTGCCGGTACAGGTGGGGTCTGAATTACGACTTCTTTAGGGGCGGCATTAACTACTCCCCCAAATAATAAGGTTAAAATTAAAACAAGTGACAACATGACAACAGTTATATTTCCTTTTGCTAATTTCATTATCTCTCACTCCTTGTGTAAGATAATTTATTTTAAAAAATTTAATTCTCCAGTTTTTCATTAAACTCCCTTGCCTTTTTATTGTATTCTTCTACATCTTCATTATATTTTTCGGTTTCATTTAAGACATCAACTATTTCTAATACTTTTAAAACCCCAAATACGGTTAGGGCAGTTCCCCTTGTTCCCTCATCATCAGAGGCAAGAGCGGTTATTAAAGAACCAACTTCGCCCACCATAAAGAGGGTGCCTTTCGGCCACCAACTGTCAACCATATAATGGCCGGCCGAAGGTATCACTGCCGAGGTGAGTGCTACACTTGTTTTATCCTTAAAATCTAAAAGTGACTTACGTCTTTTATCAGGTTCCAAGTAATTTAATCTCCAATAGAGATCCGTTCCTTTCAAATCATTATTTTCTTCTAAATAATCAACTACCCGTTTATCATTAAAATCTCGGGCGGTCGGATTTGCACCCTGGTCAATCAAGTAGTTGATAATAGCCGGGTTATCATAATTTACTACGGCCGCCATCAAAATTGTCTGGCCCTTGAATTTATCTCTGTCTTTTACATTAGCACCTCGACTAACCAACAGAGATAAGATCTGTAGATCTCTTTTCCGTTCCACAGCTAAAAAGAGGGGGGTCTTACCGGCTACATTTTCCTGTTGTAAGGAAGCTCCCCTATTTAACAGCAGACTGATAATATTATAGCTGTTATATCTAACAGCATAAGCCAGGGCATTGTTGCCCTTATTATCGGTCGCATTAATACGGGCTCCCCCATCAATTAAGTAGTTCATGACAGATTGGTTATTATTATATCGGGCTGCATACATTAAGGCCGTCATTCCATTTTCATCCTGAGCATTGATATTAATATCTTCTATATTTAATACCTTAAGTATTTTTACATTTTTTGCTTCCTTGGCTGCCATCATCAGTGGGGTAAAGTCATCATAATCACTGATCTTAACTTTAGCGCCAAAAAGAATAAACCTTCTTACTAAACCATAATCCCCTTTATCTATAACATAATAAAGTGGGGTCTGTCCCTGCTTATCTCTGATATTTACATTGGCCCCTGCTAGTAAGAGGGCATCGATTATATCAACGTTAAGCTCATCTTGAATTGAGAGCATGAGAGGAGTTTCGCCTCGATTATTGGCTTTATTTGCATTAGCTCCATAATTTAGTAACAATCTTACCATCTCTGCATTTCGATACCTTACTGCTAATATTAAAGGGGTAGTACCCTCTGTATCATCTATATTAACCCTTGAGTTCATCTTGAGCAATACTCTTGTCACATCAATATTATCATTATATCTGACAGCATACATCAGGGCATTCCAGCCTTCATTGTCTCTTGAATTTACATAAGCATTGTTATTATATAAGGTAACAACCGCCTTGTAATTATTGTTGTAACGGGCAGCTGTCATTAGAGGTGTAATTCCTTCTTTGTTCTGTTGGTTAACTTCAGCGCCATTATCAATCGCTTCCTGAATTTCAGCCGGGGTCCCTTCTTTACAAATTGTATAAAAATCTTGTGCCCCTACTGTTAAAGAGAAACTAAACAGCAGTAAAAATAGAAACGTTATAATTAAAGTTATATCATATCTTCTTCTCATTTTCCTCACCCCGTTTATTTTTATCCTTTTAACAGCCCCTGAATAATTAAATCAGAAGCCTCTTCTTCATCTAAACCCCTGGCCATTAAGGTCTGCAGCTGGTCGCTGTCTACACTACCGATAGCCGCTTCGTGGGTAACCTTTGCTTCCGGGTGTTTAACTTCTACAATAGGGATAGCGCGCGCCACCGCATTATTTTTAATTATTTCTGTACAGTCTACATGGCCTTTAGCTTCTGGGGCACTGGCAGTCAGTTCATTATATACTTCTGCCTGGGCCTCATCTACCATCGCTATCTTAGAATCTAAAAGACCACGGGCATTGTAACCATTCAAATGGGCCGCTTCCCTAATTTTAACCTTATCATCTTCATAACCGCTGATTCTAGTTAACATTTCCACTTTCGTATTAGCGGCCAGTTCTGATTCATAGTCAAAATCGATCTTTCCTACTCTACCTTTTCTTAAGGTAAATAGGGTAAATAATTCACTGCCTTCATCCATTATAATATCAGCCTTGGCAATTACTTCAACCCCACCGGTATCTCCATGAAAGTGGTTTTCTTCATATTCGTACTTCGAATTTTCTGCTAAATGGATATCCGCTTCCATCACGTGTTTCACCTTGGTAGCATTGGGAAAAACACAATCTGACATTACCTTGATTTCGGCATCTTTTTCTATTACCACATCCATAATTATCTTTTGTAATCCTTCCCGGGGAAGAACTCCAAAACACATATGGACGGGATTTTTTATCTTATATCCTTCTTTTACTCTCAATTTTACATCTACAGTGTTATCATCTATTTTTTCTGCATCCATTATGAGACCTTCTACTTCGTGTTTGCCTAAGACCTTATCCTGTTCTAATACCATGTGGGCGGTATCGCTGTCTGAAAATACGTCTTCTCCGCCCGCCTCTTTATAGGCATCGACCATCATTTCATAATCATTCACGGAAATACACCTCCTGATGCTCTTCGGGGTTCTCATCTTCACAGGGCATACATTCATATTTAAAGTAGTCGCTTACTTCCTGTGGATCACCTACATTAAACACTTCTCCCCCACAGATTAAAGCAGCTTTATCAGCTACTTCCAGCATCTCATCGGAGTGTGTAATTAATAAAACACCGATATTTTCGTCTTTAAAGTCCTTGATTACATCACCTATATTATTTAATGCCACCACATCAACTCCGGAATCCGGTTCATCTAAGATGACTAAATCGGGCTTCATTAAAAGTATGGAAGCTAACTCTATCCTTTTTCTTTCGCCTCCACTTAAAGTATCGTCAACATTACGGTCCAGATATTTTTTTGAGACAATTGCTACTTCATTTAAGGCCCAGTTTAGATCTTCTTCACTAATCTCGCGGCCTCGCGAACGGGCCCCGATCGATAGAAACTCTCTAACGGAAACCCCTTCAAAACGGGCTGGTTCCTGCCAGGCTAATGTTATACCTTTACGAGCCCTTTCAGTTACAGACAGTTCACTAATTTCTTCGCCTTTAAAGTAGATCTCGCCTTTTTTTTGGGTATATCCTTTTAGACCCATAATAGTATATGCAAGAGAAGACTTTCCACATCCATTTGGTCCAATTACTGCAAATACTTCCCCTCGTTCCAAACTTAAGTTTATATTGCTTAAGATTCTTTCTTTATCAAGGGTTAAGTTCAGCTCTTTTATATTTAATAATTCCTGCATTGTCATGTTACCTCCTTTATATGCTAAATTTAATTATATTACAAAGTGAATAAAAGTGCAATGAATTCAAAAAAGCCGGTTTTACCCGGCTTAATGAATTTCTGCTTATTTTTTAAAATTATCTATCATAGGGATTATTTTGAAACATGTTTAAAAGGCTGTCCAATCTATAGATCTCACCTTTTTTTAGTTCTTTTTTCTGCATCTTTTCTTTAATCATTTCCACTAAGGGATTATCATCTTCTTCATGCATAATAGCTTTATTTTTATACATCTTATAGTCGGCCTCTTCAATCACTTTATTAAAGGAATCTGCAAAGTTGATATCCTTTGTGGCACGCCCCAGAGAAATTGAAATCGGTCTCTTTTCCTTATATGTTTTTTGGACTTTCCGATTTATCCTGGCCAAGATCTCATCTGCCTCTTGGCAACTCGTTTTAGGCAGAATAATCATAAATTCATCTCCACCCCAGCGGCCCAGTATATCTTCCTCTCTTACACAGTCTTTCAGCAATTCGGCCGCTTTTTTTAAAAATTTATCACCCTCTTCATGTCCGAAAATGTCATTGATCAGTTTTAGACCGTTTAAATCTCCGATGATTACACTGATCGGGAGCTGTCTTTTGGTATCTAATCTATTAATCTCCTCATTAAGGTAATGACGGTTATATAAACCGGTGAGACTGTCGTGAAAACCCAAATACCTTATTTCCTGGTCCATTTCTAACCGCTGTAAAGCGGAAAGGGCGTGAGCGATAAGAAGTTCTACTAATTCTAAATCTTCTCTCGTAAACTCATTCACCTTGGTCGAAACCGCCTGAAATATGCCTCGTTCCCCGATCGGAATAGTTAAGGCAGAGTGGTATTTGGAACTGGTAGGATTAGCAAACTCTTCCCTTTGGATATCCGGTGATAACAGGGCTTGTTGACTTTTATATACATGGGTTGCCAGAGAATCAACATTTAAAGGACTGGATATTGATTCACCCGGGATAATATTACTGGAAGTGGCCTTGACAACCATCTTATTTCCTTCCACGATATCTAGGGTACAGAGATCGAAATCCAATATATTTTCCGCGGCTTTCACAGTTAAATCATATACTTCTTTTTTAGTTCTCACATTCTCCATCTTTAAAGCGGTCTGGTGTAAATCCCTTATCTTGCGGCGGCTTTCTCTTAAAGCAGAAGATATTTTCTCTTCTTCTTTATCGATCTGATTAATAATGATATGTTTCCCTACTAATTTATCGTCCTCAAATATGGGATATAATTTGAGGTCAAACTCATATTTTTTATCCTTTTTATCAAAAAGCTTTATTTTACCTTTATACTCATCACCTGAATTAATCTTGTCTAATATATGGTTAAACCTAGTTTCTGAACCTTCTATTTTAAAAACAGAATCAATCGGTTTACCTTCTATTTCCTCCTTATCTACATCAAACTGTTCAATAAAAGAGTCATTATATCTAACAACTTCATTTTCTTTTCCCAATAAAAGCATGGGGACTTCTAACTTATCGAATAAATTTTCAAATAAATTTTCATAACTAAGATAATTTGACAAATCAAATGAATCACTATATTTAGTTTTTAACTTATTAAATAGATATGCTAAAAAAATTACTAATAAGATATTTAATAGAATATTGATCATCATATGCATTCCTTTCTGCTCGGCTACTCCACTATTTCTAATAGTAATTCTGCAATCTCCGGATCAAACTGTATACCCTTGTTAATTTTAATCTCCTTTTTAGCTTCTTCTTTACTTAAAGAACTACGGTAAGCCCGTTCGGAGCGCATAGCATCCCAGGCATCGGCTGCTGCTATAATTCTTGATATTAAAGGAATCTCTTCTTCCTGTAAGCCGGCAGGATAACCGCTCCCGTCCCAACTTTCATGGTGGTATAAAACATACTGGGCAATATCTTTAAGAAAATCAGAATCTTTTAAGGCATTGTAACATAAAGTTGGATGTTCTTTTATTACAGCATATTCTTCTTTGGTTAACGAACCTTCTTTATTTAAGATACGGGCTGGAATAATTAATTTACCCATATCATGCAGCATACCCGTCCAGTAAGTATTATTTTTCTCTTCCTTACTTAGTCCTAATTTTTCTGCAATTTCTAAACTGAGTTCGGCAACATTTTCAGAATGATTATTGGTATAAAGATCATACTGGTTTAAAAAGTTAAGTAAAGAGCCTACTAACTCCTTATTAAACTGGCTGTTTAATCTATTATATCTTTCTAGCTTAAAAAAGGTATTGGCCAGATTTTTAAAAGATGTTATTAGGCGTTTATCATCCCTGGAGAACTCTTTTTTACTGCCGCGGGCAATATCTATACAGATCCCACCAAAAACATTATTCCCTTCCTGGAGGGTAACGGGTATAGACTGTTTGATTGGTAAAGAAGCATCCTTTATCTTTTGAACAATATAATCACTCATATACTCTTTGTTTTTATCTAAGATATTATCAACGATCTCAACCTCTTTATTATTATGCCTAAACGGTTCTCCTTCAATTTCAATCTGGTTTAACTTCTTTAGATTATGGCCGACTGTTTCAATGTATTCTATACAGTCATTTTCATTAAAGATATAGACACTCCCGTAATCTGCCACATCAACTATCTCTAAAGCTGTATATAACAGTTCTGCTAGAAAGCTGTTCAAGTTGTTTCCATTTGACATATGAAGAGAACTCATTAGGTCTATTAATTTCTCAATATTGTTCAAGAGCCTCTCGTTTTCAATATTTTTATCAATTAAATCTAAATAAGTACTTTCCAGCTGGTCCCTACTTTGTTTTAATTGATTGTAGCTTTCAGACAGCTTCTCTTCTTGCAGTTTTAATAAGTTTTCGGTCCGTTTCTTTTGAGTGATATCGACCAAGGAACAGACACTTTTATCAGTTCCGGGTATCATTTTAACTTTAACATTAACCTCTTTTTTTCTATTATCACTATCTATAAAGTTAAAATCATAATCGGAAAGAACCTCTTTACCCTTTCTTCTTTCATTATGCCGTTTAATCATATCCTCTTTATCCTGGGGAGCAATAAAATCAAAAAAACATTTTTGATTCTTTAATTCAATCTTGGGACTACTGGCAAGTTTTTCAAACTTTTTATTTAATTCAACTATATTACCCTCATCATTTAAAATCACGATGGCAGAAGCTGAATTTTGAATTAAAGATCGGTACTTTAATTTTAATATCTCGTCTTCCCAATTATATTTTAGATTATAGGTGAGGATCTCTAATATCTTTTGGCAGTCTTCTTTCTCCTCACAAAGCAGAGTATTCTCAGATGCAATCCCCATAATACCAATCAGCTCAAAATCAGCATCTCTGATCGGAACTAAAACGACCGAATTTTGATTATGACTTCTCAATAATTCTACCAATCTGGGATAATCTTTTTCCTTACTTATATTGGAAATGTAAATTGGTTTACCCTGGGCTAACTGCTTTTTGGTCTGGGTAAACTCCTCTATATCTGTATTTTTAAGATAGTCATGAATTTCATCTGACATATTCCAACCTATTACCATGTCAGTTGTATTATAGTTTTCATAGTAGTTAAGTAAAAAAGCACGCTCAACATCCAAGTGCTCACATATTCTCTTCAGTATTTTTTTATATTCATTATTCTCTAATAAGTTAAATAGTTCATAGATAATATCAATATTCTTTGTCATCTTCACACCTCATCATGAAAACCTTTTTAAAATTTTTTTATTAAATATCAACTTTAATTATAATATAGTGTGGGCAGAAATTACAACTGTTAATATACTATAATTAAAATCAAAAATATATTAAGAACTGCAAAAACTCCCTTTTTTATAAAAAAGGGAGTAAAAAATTAAGTTAATCATTTATTAAAAAACCTGAAAATTTAATTTTTAAATATTTTAATGTTCCACTTCAAAACCTGGAATGGTAAACTTATTTTCAACCCAAGAGAAAATCTGGGTGAAAAATACAACTATTACCAGATAAAACAAGGCAACTATTAAGTAAACCTTGAAAAATTCATAATTCCGGCTGGCAAAAAACTTGGCTTGAGTCATCAATTCGTGGGTACCGATCATATATGCTAAAGAAGTATACTTTAATAAGTAGATAAATTCGTTGGTCCAAGAGGGAACAACTCTTCTTAAAGCCTGGGGTAAAATAACATTAAAAATACCCTGCCATTTTGTCATGCCGAGAGATTCTGCTACTCTTAATTGATTAGACTCAATTGACATAATAGAACCTCTTATATACTCTGCTGTATAGGCAGAACAGTTCATAGTAAATCCAATGTAGGCAACCAAAAACCCTGATAGTTTAATCCCATAAGGTGGCAAGCCAAAGTACAGGATAAACAGCTGAGCCAAAAGCGGTGTTCCGCGTATTAGCTCAATAAATACGGTAATAGGCCATTTTACATACTTAGGTCCATATGTTTTACCTAAAGCTAAGAAAATAGCTATAGTTGTACCAGATATTATAGATATAACTGTAAGTAGGAGGGTTAGTTGAACACCTTCAAATAGATAAGGCCAGGCCCCTACAAATACTTCATACATACTCACTACTCATCACCCTCACCATATAACTCAGTCAACTTAAATAGAAACTCTCTTGTCCTTTCAACTTCTGGATTATTAAATAGTTGTTTTGGTGGGCCCTGTTCGACAATATTACCGTGTTCCATAAAAATTATCTCATCTGAAACCGTCCGGGCAAAGCCCATTTCATGAGTGACAACTAACATAGTCATACCTTCCTGAGCCAAGTCCTTCATAACATTTAAAACTTCCCCAATCAACTCGGGGTCTAAAGCAGAAGTTGGCTCATCAAATAAAATTAACTTAGGCTGCATAGCAAGAGCACGCGCTATACCGACCCTCTGTTTTTGCCCACCAGAAAGTTCGGCAGGATACTGCTCAGCATTTTCTTCTAAACCAACTCTACGTAATTCTTCCATGGCAAGCTCAGTCGCATCTTTTTTATTCATTTTCTTAACCTTAATTAATCCCACTCTTACATTTCCAAGAGCAGTTAAATGATTAAATAGACCAAAATCCTGGAATACAAAACCTATTTCCTGTCTCATTTTATTTATATTATCAGGTGTGATTAACTCACCATCAAGATAAATCTTGCCTTGATCAGGTGGAACAAGCCTATTAACATTATTTAAAAGAGTACTTTTACCAGTTCCACTGGGACCGATTATAACCTTGTTTTCACCCTGTTTTAATTCCAGTGAAACGCCTTTTAGTACTTCATTGTCGCCGAAACTTTTATGAAGATCTTCGATTTTAAGTATAGTTCTTTTTTCTTCACTCATCTTACCCTCTCCTCTATTCCTATACCTGGAATCTTTAGTCTGTTTTCAAAATGACCCAAGGTGGTATTAATTGTTAAGGTCATCGCTAAATAGATTGCCGCAACAGTTAAATATATTGGAAGTGGCGCATATTCAGTAGCTATTATATATCCACCCTGTCTTAGAAGTTCTATAACCCCCAGGGCATATGCTAAAGAAGTATCTTTAAGCACTATTGCTGATTCGTTTGCCATCGGTGGAAGTGCGATTCTAATTGATTGGGGTAAGATAACATTTTTAAAGCTCTGAATCTTTGTCATCCCAAGCGAAAGCGCCGCCTTCATTTGAGAACCACTAATAGACTGGATGGCTCCTCTAAAGATCTGAGACTGATAGGCTGAGCTTCTGATACCTATTCCTAGAACAGCGGCAGTAAAAGCGGGAAATTTTATCCCCACTCTAGGAAAACCATAAAATATTAAAAATAAGATTACGAGAAGTGGTATACTCCTGACTACCTTTTCATAAACTCCGATCAGTTTACGGAGCCACTTGGGGCCGTAAATTTGACCAAATGCGATAGGAATAGCTAGTACAAGTCCTATTAATAAACTAAGTAATGTCAATTGTATTGTAACAAGAGCCCCTTCCAAAAGATTTGGAAGGGAACTCATGATAAGCTCTAAGTTTCCGATAAGTCATACATCCTCTCTATAATATTTTAGCCAAATATTATTGGAAATATTTTGCAACCAATTCATCCATCTTACCAGATTCTCTTACTCTTCTTAAACCTTCATTTAAAGTGTCAAGCAATTCGGTATTGCCTTCGTTAACTGCTAGTCCATAATTTTCACCTGTTACAATAACTCCTACTATCTTAACAGGTCTCATTTCAGCATACCTTTCCGCAACGGGTTCATCTAATACAACTGCATCAACATTACCGTTTACTAGGTCACTTACACATAGTACAAAGGTATCATATCTTTGAATATCTCCGGTTAAAATACCTTGATCTTTTAGATTTTCGGTTACCCAGAGGTCACCGGTTGTACCTGTTTGAACACTTATATCATGGTCACCATATAGAACACTTATATTCATCTCTGAATCTTCTTGAACAATTATACTTTGATTTGCAGAATAATAAGATTCAGTAAAATCTAAAGCCTTTTCTCTTTCTTCTGTAATTGTCATACCGGCGGCAATTATATCAATATTACCGGTTTTTACAGCTGAAGGTAATGAATCAAAGGCTATATCTCTAAACTCTACTTCAAAGTCCATCTCTTCAGCAATTGCCTTCATTAGATCAATGTCAAAACCAACAATTTCTCCATCTTCTACATACTCGAAAGGTGGAAATCCGGCACTAGTTCCAACAGTATAAGTCTGAGCCAAACCAACAGCACTTAATGAAAATATTAGAGTTAAGGTTAAAACAGTTAATAAGAGTTTTTTCAATTTAATCTCTCCTCCTTTTATTTCTTCTCTTTTTTATAATATTAAATTGAACTCTTGTAAATATATATTCAATATTGTATACGGTAAATCCTGCTAATTATTTAAATTTTCAGACTCGTGTGAAACTTATTACAAGGCTTCAGCCTGAAAATTAAAGCCTTTTGGCTGTAAATATTCGAATATCCCGGGCGTGAATTTATTTTCTAACCATTCATTTTCATATTCTTTTTTGATGATTACCGGTATACGGTCATGTATATTTATAAGTTCCTGTGGGGCATCTTTGGTCAAAATACAGAAGGCCATCTGCTGTTTACCGTTAATGTTAAAGAAATCATAGATACCGGCTAATGATATTATTTCATCTTCCTGAATATTAATAAAGTGCTTTATCTTTTTATCTTCTGCTTTTTTCCATTCATAAAAACCACTGGCCGGAATTATACATCTCCTCCTATGAAAAGATTCTTTAAATAAATTTTTTTTATGGACGGTTTCACTGCGGGCATTAATCACCAAGTTATTCGAATAAGAGGGTCTAAAACCCCAATTCATAAGCCCCACACTTTTTTGTTTGTTCTCATTGAATACGACCGGTGCTTCATTAGAAGGAAAAATTTCTCCCTGATATTCTTTTATTTCGGCCGGGATATCTGTAATTCCATATCTATTTTCTAATTCATCTAAGGCAATATTTAAAAAATATCTGCCGCACATAATTATCCTCCTAAATAAGCCTTTTTGATCATCTCGTCACACTTTAAATTCTCACAGGTGTCAGACTTAACCATATTACCAACCTCTAAAAGATAACCACGGTCTGCAAAATTTAGAGCCTTACGCGCATTTTGTTCTACCAACAAAACAGTTATACCCTCTTCATTTAACCTTTCTATGACATCAAAAACCTTATTAACTAAAATAGGCATTAGTCCCATCGAAACTTCGTCTATTAATATCAATTCAGGAGAAAGCATCAAGGCCCTGGCAATAGCCAGCATCTGTTGTTCTCCCCCACTCATCGTTTCGGCTAACTGATTTTTGCGGTCGGCCAGACGCGGGAAAAGATCGAAGACATAATCAAAGTTAGAAGCCAGCTGACTATCGTCTTTTAAGCGGTAGGCACCGACTCTTAAATTTTCCATGACCGTTAAATCGGGAAAAATTCTCCGTCCTTCTGGCACATAGGATATTCCCAAATCAGTTCTCTCCCAGGGGTTTATCTTGGTCAAATCTTTATCTTTATAAATAATCTGACCACTTTGGGGTTTGATCAATCCCATTATCGTATTCATTATTGTAGTCTTGCCCGCTCCATTTGCTCCGATTATGGTTACAAATTCACCTGCTTCGACCTTCAATGAAACATCATATAGGGCTTGAGATTCGCCGTAAAATACATTAATATTTTTAACCTCAAGCATTTAACTCATCCTTTCCCAGATAGGCTTCTATAACGTCGTGGTTATTTTGGATCTCTTTTGGCTTACCCTCAGCTATCTTTTCACCCTGGTTTAAAACTACAATCTTATCACAGATACTCATGATAGCTTCCATATCATGTTCAATAATTATTATTGTCATACCTTCTTTTCTAAGGTCTTGTACCAGGTCTAACATTTTCTTGGAAACATCTTTACCTAAACCGGCCAGAGGTTCATCTAACATTAGAACTTCCGGTTCTAATGCTAAAGCCCGGGCAATGCCTAACCTTCTTTTGTAGCCGAGGCTCAAATCGGCCGCCTTATTTTTTCTAAACTCTTTCATACCTACCATTTCTAATATATCATGGGCCTTTTTAATATTAACCGCATTGATACTCAGCTTAAATGGTTTTAAAAAGCCCTGGTAATTTTTTTCCCCCAAGCCGACCAACACATTTTGGGTCACAGTTAGATCTAAAAAGGGACGGGCAATCTGAAAGGTCCGAGCAATCCCTATATCTGCTATTTTATGGGGGGGCAAGTTAATTATATCTGATTCCTTAAAGAAAATATTACCTCCATTTGCCTTATAGACCCCCGAAAGGGTATTAAATAGGGTGGTTTTGCCGGCCCCGTTCGGTCCAATCAAGCCGGTAATTTCATTTTTCTTAACATCAAATGAAACATCATGTAGGGCAATCAATCCTCCGAAGTGCTTTTCTACATTTTTAATCTTTAAAATATTTTCCATCTTAAGCACCCCTCCTTCGTCCTAAGGATGCCTTTAATAGTTTTAATTTATTCCAAACAAAGCTATCATCACCAAGCAGTCCGGAGGGCTGAAACCTGATCATCAAGATTAAAATACCGGCATAGACTAATAGCCTGTAATCAGATATGAAGCGGAATACTTCGGGAATTAAACCCAGGATAACTGCTCCAATTATCGGACCCCTAATCGTATTGTTCCCCCCTAAAATTACCATCGATAAAATAGTAACCGAGGTTAAAAATCCGAAATCAGAGGCCATAATAAAGGTCATGTAATGGGCATATACGACCCCGGTTAACCCGGCAATCGAGGTCCCAATCACAAAAGCCATTATCTTGAACTTTTTAGTGTCAATTCCCAATGAATCAGCCGCCATCTCATTATTTCTAATTGCACCCAAGGCCATACCCAGCCAGGATTTTTCGATCCACTTAGAAAAAATGACTACCAGGATAATTAAAATTATGACTATTGTAAGATAACCCTGATAAGATAAAGGTTTACCAAACCAGTTAGGGGGAGGTACAGATAAGCCCATAGCCGCCCCGAAAAACTTCACATTTTGAAAGACAGCTGCCACTATGAAGTTCAAGGCTATCGTAACGATAGCTAAAAAGTCTTCTTTGATCCTTATACTTATTAATCCCAAGAAAAAACCTATAAAGCCAGTTATAATAGCGGCAAAAGGCATTGCTAACCAGAAATATATTCCGAACTTCCCGGTCAAAACCGCACCCGTATAAGCTCCAATTCCAAAAAAGGCCCCCTGCCCGATATTGGGCTGGCCGGCATAACCAGTTATTATATTTAAACTCAAGGCTAACAGGACAAATATTCCGACATTAATCATAACTACGATTGCATACATACTATATACTCTCCTCCCCTATATCCTGGATTTCTGTGTGAATAAGCCCTTGGGACTTATCAACAAGATAATAACCAGTGCGACAAAGGCTATAGCATTACGGGGTATAAAAAATCCAATATAGGCTCCGACCATAGTTTCAATAAATCCGATCAGCAAGGCCGCTATGACAGTACCAAAAGGGTTGCCTAAACCACCCAATACTATGATAGCCAGCATCTTATAAGAAACAACACTACCCATGGTAGGATAGATCGAATTATATAAAATACCGATCAAAATCCCGGCCGAAGCGGCAAAACTGTAACCTAAAAAGAAATTAAGCGAGATCACCTTATTGGTATTAATCCCCATTGTTTTGGCTATCTCTAGATCCTGGGAAGTAGCCCGCCAGGCCAAACCTATTTTGGTCATTTTTAATAAATACCAGAGTAAAAACATTAAAATCAAGGCCACAATAAAGATCAATACCCAGACATTATTTATATGTAAATTGGCATAATCTAAATTACTAAAGGGTAGTTTAACCGTAAACTGCTTGATAGTCGGACCTGCAATCAGCCTAATTACATTCTCAATAAAGATAAAGATACCGATACTGGCAATTAAAGGGATATAGGCGGGCTGACTTAAAAGCGGTCTATATACATATTTTTGTATTAAAATACCTAAGAGACCGGTTGTAGCCATTGCTGCCGCAAATGAAATGATAATATTACCTGTTAGCGAGTAGAATAATAAGCCCAAATAAGCTCCTAAAACATAAGCTCCCGCATTGGCAATATCCAATATTCCTAAAATGCCGTAAATTAAGGTCGCCCCCATGGAAGTAAGAGCATAAACACTACCTATTGCAATACTGTTTAACAACTGCTGTAAAAACATCTCTATACTCTCCTTTTAATTAAGTATAGTAGGAAGGCTGCAAGAGCCTTCCTACCTTGAATATCTTATGCTCTTATATCAATTTTTTGTAAAAACTACGGAGCAATTATGTCCATGTCAGTAATCTGGTCATAGTAATGGAACTCACCATCTTTTACGACCTGGACCTGAACCGGTTTAATCGCTTCTCCCACTTCAGTGTATCTATATAATAAACCGGTGTTGGTCATATAGTCTTCTACTTCATACATGGCATCTTTAATCGCTTCAGAATCAGGACCAACCTGTCTCATTACATGGGCTAACAGCAGGAAAGCATCATAAGTAGAGGCTCCCACCATGTCAGGTGCAAAACCATATTTTTCAGTGTAGCGGTTAATATAGTCAATAACCTTTTCTTCTTCACTGTCACGGTTTAGGTTAGTTGTAATAATTAGACCTTCCGCCGCCTCACCGGCTACCTGTAAGAACTGGGTAGTTGAATCCATACCTTCAGTACCAAGGATCTGTGCTTCAATCCCTACATCAACGGACTGTCTCATGATCGCTGCACCTTCACCTGCATAGGCTACCACATAAATTAAATCGGGATTTAAACCTTTTATCTTGGTCAGGACGGGGTTGAACTCCCTTTCACCAATAGCAAAGGAGTCAACATAAACTACCTCTGCACCTTTTTCTTTAACATATTCTTGGAAATTATCATTTAAGGTACTTCCGAAATCATTATCTACATAAAGAATAGCAATCTTTTGGGCTCCTAGGTCATCAACTGCCATATAGCCGCCCACTCTACCTTGTACGGGTCCTGGGAAGGATTGTTGGAAAATATAGTCGCCTGTTTTTGGGATATCAGGGTGAATAGCATAGGCAGATATCATAGGGACTTTAGCATTTTGATAGATTGTAGCAGCGGGACGGGTAGTTCCACTATAAGAACCGCTTACTACTGCTACCACATTGTCTCTGGTGGTAAGTTTCTGGGCAATACTTACAGACTGTTTGGAATCAAGGTGGTCATCATACTCTACTAACTGGACTTCTCTACCGTCAATACCGCCCTCTTCATTGATCACTTCAACAGCTAGTTTGGCTGAATTTAAAGCACTTTCACCATCAGCTGCGGCCGGTCCGGTCACAGGGGCAAAAAATCCTAGCTTAACAACATCCTGGGCCATCACCAGACTACTCATAGCAAATAGGAGTATCACTAATAAAAATAAACTAATCAAACTTCTCTTCATACTCATATCCTCCTTAGTTTAATATTTGATATGTTTTTTATAATTATACCACGTTTTTGTCATAAAATAAATATATCAGAGGGGAAAATGGCAGGCTACTTCCCTATTATTTCCTTTGTTCTCAAGGATTGGTACAACCTCCTTACATTTAGCCTGACTATATTTACAGCGGGGGTGAAACGGACAGCCGGGCGGTGGATCAATCGGGCTGGGAACTTCTCCTTCTAGGGTCTTTCTCTTTATTTTTTTCTTTTCTTTCGAAAAAGATGGTACTGATTCAATTAGTGCTTCTGAATAAGGATGGCTGGGATCCTTAAATACTTCTGTTGTTTTCCCAATCTCAATTATCCGACCCAGATACATTACCCCCATATAGTCGCTAATATAGCGGACCACATTTAAGTTATGTGAGATCCAGAGGTAAGTTAAATCAAATTCTTCTTTTAATTCTTTCATTAAATTGATAATGGCTGCACTTATTGAGAGGTCTAAACCGGAGGTGGGTTCATCACATACGATAAATTCCGGGTTTAACATTAAAGCGCGGGCTACACCAATTCGCCTGGCCTGACCGCCCGAAAATTCATGGGGAAATTTAAGTAAAGCTTCTTCGTTTAAACCAACCAAATCAACTATCTTTTTGATCCTTGCTTCTTCCTTCTCTTTATCGATTACACCGGGGTGAATCCGGAAGGGTTCAGCCAGTATTTCACCCACCAGTTTTCGGGGATTTAAAGAAGAACGAAAGTCCTGGGCGATAAAGGCCGCATTTTCCCTATAATCATTATATTCCTCTTCACTCATTTCATCTAAGGCTTTACCCTTAAAGTAAATCTGGCCTGCTTCTTTTTCAATTAGATTCAATATTAAGCGGGCCACGGTTGTCTTACCGCAGCCTGATTCACCTACCAGGGCCATCGTATTACCTTTTTCAATATTGAAGGATACCTTACTTACGGCCTGGATCACCTGTGGGCCCACACCAAAAACCTTATGTAAAACACCTGATTTTTTATAGAAGTACTTTTTTAAGTCCCTTACTTCAATAATGTTCATTGGTATCGACCTACTTCCTCGTGGTAAAAACAGGCAGTTCTGCCCCCGTTTTCTATTTCAAAAAAATCGGGTTTTTCATTTTTGCACCTTTCTTTTGCATACTTACAGCGAGGATGAAAGTTACAACCGCCCGGCAAATCGGATAAATCCGGTATTTCACCCGGAATCACGGTTAATTTCTCCGACTGTTTATCCCCGGGTAAGCAATTAATTAAAGCTTCTGTATAAGGATGTTTGGGATTGTTAAAAATATTGTACCTATTATTTAATTCAATTATCCGACCGGCATAAAAAACCGCTACCCGGTCAGCTATTTCAGAAACTACTCCTAAATCATGTGTTATATATATTATGGAAGACCGGTATTCTTTTATTAAATCTGCCAAAAGGCCTAATATCTGGGCTTCCACCGTTACATCTAAAGCCGTGGTCGGCTCATCGGCAATTAATAAAGCGGGATTTGTAACAAATGCCATCGATAAGAGGACCCGCTGTTTCATTCCTCCGCTGAATTGATGCGGATATTCATCTAACCTCTTTTCGGCATCTGCAATCCCCATCTTGGTCATGATCTCAACAGCAGCTTTGTTAATATCTTGACCTTGAAAGTTTTCCTGCCCCCTGTATTTTATAATATCCTTTAACTGTCTTCCCACTTTAAAGACCGGATTTAATGAACTCTGGGGGTTTTGGGGAATATATGTAATTTCTTTACCCCTCATCTCCCTGTTAAACTTTTTTTCATTTATTTTACAGATATTTTTGCCTTTAAAGAAGATTTCACCATTTTTTATCTTAGCCTGGGGTGGTAAAAGTCTCATGATAGAAAGTCCCAATGTCGACTTACCGCTGCCGCTTTCCCCCACTACTCCTAAAACTTCACCCTCTTTTAGATCTAAATTCACACAGTCTAAGGCTAGAAATCTCTTTTCCCTTCTCCTGTATATGATCTTAAGCTTCTCAATTTCTAGTAGATTCTCTGCCATCTCTAGCCCTCCTTCTGTTCAGATTTCGGGTTTAGGGCATTTCTTAAGCTTTCCGTTAAAAGAGAAAAACCCATCATTGTTAACATAATTGCCACGGCCGGTGCCAAGAGCATCATGGGGGCTTTTTCAATATATTGATAACCGGTCTGCAGCATGACACCCCAGCTGGTCTTGGGTGGTTGTACTCCTAGGCCAAGAAAAGAAAGACCGGCTTCCCACATAATCATAGAAGCGACATCCATCCCGGCTAAGACCAGGACAGAGGCAAATATGTTAGGGATAATATGAAAAGAAATAATCTTAAAGGAAGAGGCACCCATGCTCTTGGCAACCGAAACATACTCTTCTTCTTTAACTGAAAGGGTTTCCGCCCGCACGACTCGACCATAACGTGGCATAATTGTAACCCCTAAAATAATAATCAAACTCTGTAAGGATGGACCCACGATTGCCACTAAGACTAATATCAAGATAATGGGCGGGAAGGCCCGGACCACGTCAAATAAGAAGATTATTATATTATCCAGGATACCACCTGAATAGGCAGCAATTGAACCTAAGATCATCCCCACAATTATGGATATAAAGAGGCCTCCGAAGGCCACATAAAAAGCGGGACGAGCCGCGTAGATCAGCCTACTTAAGGTATCCCGACCCAGGCTGTCAGTACCAGCAGGGTGGGCTAAAGAAGGGGCTTCTAATCTACTTCTCACATCTGTTTTATAGGGATCATAGGGGGCAATCTGGGGACCAAAAATAGCCATTAAAAAAAAGAGGAAGATAATAACTCCCGCTATATAAAACCTGTAATCCCCGATCATCCTTTCATAGACCCACTTTATTTTTTTCTTGATATAAATATATTTATTCATGGTTTATCCCTACTTATTCCGTATTCTCGGATCCAGATATGCATAAGAAAGGTCTGCTAATAGATTAGCGATAACAAATAAAAAGGCGGCCACCAATACTCCCCCTCTGACCATCGGTAAATCTCTTTCAAAGATGGCATCTACCGTTAATCTGCCCAAGCCTGGTCTAGTAAAGATTACTTCTACAAAGAGGGCACCACCTAAAAGTCGACCTATACCAAGACCAATTACAGCCACAATCGGCTTGATTGCTTTTTTTAGGGCATAGCGGTAGTAAATAAAAGTTTTGGGTAAACCAAAAGAACGGGAGGTGGTAATATAATCTTCATTGATAGTTTCTAACATGGAGCTGCGGGTTAAACGGGCGATATAGCCGGTCCAGCCGACTGAAAGGGCTAAAGCGGGCCCGATTAGGTGGTGTAAGAAATCTAGGATACTGCCTTCTCCCGCCCCCATAACAGGTATAAAGTCTAAACGGATAGAAAATAGTAATAAAATAATCACACCTGCCACATAGGTGGGGGTTGAGGCGCAAATAAAGGAGAACACTTCCAGAATACCATCCCAGATTGTATTCTGATAGTTGGCAGCCGTCAGTCCAATCGTAATGCCCAATATAACGGCAATACCCATTCCTGAGAGCGTTAATGCTAATGTATAGGGTAGTACACCTAAAACGGCCTGTAAGACCGGTACATCCCTGAATATGGATGTACCGAGGTCTCCAGACAGTACTTGTTTGACATACAGGTAAAAACTAACATACCAGGGTTTATCTAAACCCAGCCTCTGGTTTAAATCTTTGATCATCTGCTGGGAAGCACGCGGTCCTAAGATGATTTCAGCTGGTTCACCCGGCAGCAGATAACTTAGGCTAAACAGTAAAAGCATCACTGCCAAAAGGGTCGGTATTATTAATAAGAGGCGCTTGACTGTATAAATTAACATATTAAGTCTCCTTATCAGTTACTTTTCTTCTGAACAAGCCAGCTTAAGATTCCTCCAGATGGGGTTAAAGTGACTTCATAATCATCATTCCAGGTGGGAGTCTTAACTCCATGGGTAACCCAGACCGCTATATCGGCTTTATCAACTATCGTCTGCATCTTTTGGTATAATTTGGCTCTCTCTTCTTCATTCATGGTCTTTTCTGCCTGTTCCCAAAGTTTATCATACTCTTCATTTGACCAGTGCATCAAGTTCCAGTTACCAACCTGACGGCTTAAAAACCACTGGCTGCAGTAACCGGGGTCAACCGTATTACCAAATCTGGCATAGGTTATATGGTACTCTCCATTATGCCAGGCTTCGATCTTGGGACCAATTTCCATGGCTTCAATTTGCAGCTGGATATTAAATTCGGCTAATTGGGCCTGCACTAAAGTAGCGATATTTTTTCTGATGTCATTAGCATCTGTAACATATTTTAAGGTTAAGCCTTCTCCCTTGGGATAACCCGCTTTTTCTAATAGGTCCAATACTTTGTCTCTACCGACATCATCTAAATTTTTATGGGGCAGCTTCTTGTAACCCAGCATATCGGGTAAAAGCCAAGAATAGGCTAAGTCAGCTTGGTCTGCAAAGGCTCCAATTAATATTTCGGCCGGATCTATAATATATCTTAAGGCCTCTCTCAGATGTGGGTTATCCATCGGTGCTTTTTGCACATTAAATGCTACCCACTGAAAGGCAAGGTCAGGATAAGTTTCAGTGGCCAGATCTTCATTTTCCTGAATCTGCTGATAGTTTTCTAAACTAACCTCACCAAAGTCAATCTCGCCTGAACGTAAGGCTAATTCCTGTGACATCTGTTCAGCCATCGGAATAAACTCTACTTCTTCTATATAGGCTGGTTGACCGAAGTAATCTTCAAAGCGCTCTAATAATATACTGCTGTCTATCTTCCATTCTTTAAATTGATAAGGTCCACTACCGATGGGATTACTGGAGAATTTCTCTCTACCCATCTCCTGGACTGCTTGCTTGGAAACGATTAAACCGGCATTATAGGGTAAAGTTGAGGTAAACAAGCGGGCCATCGGTTCTGATAGAATTAACTGGACGGTGTAATCATCAATAACTTTTACATCTTCTAATTTAGAAAAAGATTCCGCTTCCGGCGAACCTTTATCCGGATCAATAATCCTTTCGAAACTGAATTCTACATCTTCCGCTGTTACTTCACCATATCCTTTATGGAATTTGACTCCTTCTTTTAAATAAAATGTTATTTTAGTATCGTCCTCGGAAAATTCCCAATCCTTAGCTAGATCAGGTACAACTTCATAGGTCCCGGGTTTGTATTTAACCAACCCAGAAAAGATGCTGTTCATAATCGGCCATTCTGAAATAGATCTTTGTAAAAAGGCGGGATCTAAGGTCTGAGCTTTTCCACTTAAGGCGATATTAAACTTCTCAGCCTGGGCCTCACTACTTACTAACGTCAGGCTTAAAAATATAATCAAAGATAAAACAATTACAATAGATAGCTTATCTTTCATTTTTATCCCCTTTCTAAAAAACCGTGTTCTAAATAACCATCAATTAGTTCCTTTAACTCTCCTCTGCTTTTTCCACCTTTCAGATATGAACTAACTTCATTCATGAAATCAATGCTAGTAGTGACAAAATCAGGAAATTCTCTTTCAATATCGTCTACATCTTTTTGGTTTAGTACATAAAAACTATTTGCATTTGCATATAGATACTGGTTAAGTTCGAGGGAAAGAAAATTATTGAGAAGATTTAGTAAGGCCGCTTTTACTTTAAAAGGACTATATAAGATTCTTTGGGCTTTAAGCATATCCTGGTAAGATTTATTTATTACCTCAAAGTTGATAGATTCATCGTATAATTCGGTGATGGTTAGATAATAGATATCTTTGATTAAATCATCCATATCCTCTCCAATTTTAATGTAGGAAATAGGGTTGATCTTATGACAGTCTTGATTATAATAGTTTTTGACCAAGACACAGTCTAACTCTAATTCAAACCGCTTGTGCTCCTGATCAGTATAGGTCCTCTCATTTATTATCCCATGAAATTTATCATCCATTATCATATGGGTAATAAAACCCATAAAATAGGAGAGGGCTTTCGGGTACTGAATTGCCCCTTCTTTTTCTCTTAATACCTCAAAAATGCCCAGGACAAAATCACCCGGTTTTTCGGTATGGATTAAACTACCTATCCTCGGACCCCTTTTCTTTTCTAGCCAGGGCCAAAAATCATTATAGAAGAAAAAATCGGGGCCCTGAGTTCCCATATTAAAATGTTCCCTATTTTCTAAGATAACATTACAGAGGGCCCGATCATTAAGATCATTTATTACCATATCCCCACCAATTATATGGGTCCAGAGATCTGGCATAATTCTCACCTCTTTTTAGATTCGTATTTTATTCTTTATTTTGTTATATTTACTCTCTCCTATTCCTTTGATATTCATTAACTCTTTTTTGGCTTTAAATTCGCCCTTCTTATTTCTATAGTCTACTATTCTATTAGCATAAGATCTGCCAATACCATTTAATGTTATGAGTTCTTTTATATTGGCTTTATTGATATTTACTTTACCACTTGCTTTTGGTTTTACTTCTTTATCAATAACCAATTTACTATAGAGGTCTTCATATTTTTGGGCTGATTTCTCCCAACTGAAGTCCTGCTGCATGACTCTTTTGACCAGCTTTTCCCAGACCTGCTCATCATTATAGAAGGCCAGGGCTCTTTTTATAGTATGAAGCATATCATGGGCATTATAATTACTGAAGGTAAATCCATAACCTGTGTCCTCATATTCATTATAGGGGAGTACGGTATCTTTAAGTCCCCCGGTCTCTTTTACAATCGGTAAGGTACCATACCGCATGCTTATTAACTGGCCCAAACCACAGGGTTCAAAACGGGAAGGCATCAAGAACATATCACTACCCGCATAAATTTTCTGGGCTAATTTAGCATCATACTTTATATTGGCACTAATTTTATCCGGATACCGGGAAGATATATATCTAAAGAAATCTTCATATTGGGGTTGTCCGGTACCAAGGATGATAAACTGGATATCTTCTTGCATCAGGTCATCTACAATTGGCGGGATTAAATCTATACCTTTTTGTTCCACCAGCCTGGTGATAATAGAGATAACAGGTACCTCTTTATCCGGATTTAAATTCATATCTTTCTGGAGGGCAACCTTGTTCTTATACTTGTTGCCCAGGTGATTTTTATCATAATTATAATAGATCCTGTTATCTGTAGCAGGATTAAACTCATCATAATCAATCCCATTTAAGATACCGTAAAGATCATTGTCTCTCATCCTTAAGATATAGTCCAATCCTTCTCCATAATACTCATTTTTAATTTCTTCTGCATAGGTTTTACTGACCGTATTTATAACATCGGAGTACATGATACCTGCTTTCATGTAGTTAACCATGTCATTATGTCTGATGTTACCGGAAGTTAAATGGTAGTTAGAAACACCTAAAACATCTCCTACAACAGCAGGGTCAAACTTACCCTGATAGGCTAAGTTGTGGATAGAAAATACGGTCCTTATATCACGGTAAAAGTCATAAATCTGGTAATTATCTTTCAGCATCAAGCTTAAAGGACCGGTCTGCCAGTCATTACAGTGAATAATATCGGGTTTAAAATCGATCTTATTGATCATCTCGAGAACCGCCCTGGAAAAGAAAGCATACTGTTCTGCTTTATCGCCATTTTCATACAGAGATTCCCGGAAGAAATAGTACTTGTTGTCTATAAAATAGGTTGGTACATCTTTATATACTAATTTATTAACACCTACATATTTGTCTCTCCAGACCATCTTCATTCTAAAATCGGTTACATGTTCAAAGTCCATTACAAAACGGTCCGGTATCTTTTTATACTCGGGTAGTACTACTCTGACATCATGTCCCTTCTTTTTTAGTTCACGCGGTAAGGCACCGGCTACATCAGCCAGTCCACCCGTTTTTATAAAGGGTGATACCTCGGGAGAAACAAATAGGATCTTTAATTTATCTGACATTGGAAAATTCCTCCTCTTCTACTCATATATTGTTATTATACCTTAAGTTTAATAAACTTTCTAAGATGTGTCAAACCAAATATTTTACAAGGTTTGAGATGTCCATTTGTACCTTTAATTCTAATAATTAAAAGGATATTTAATATACTTCTTGAATTATTTAAAAAAGCGTATATTTGGGGGAATACTTAATGTCTAAAACATATATAAGTGATTATGATAGATATCTCTTTAACCGGGGAGAACATTATCAAATTTATAAATTTATGGGTGCACAATTAAAAATAGAAAATAATCAAAAGGGAGTCAGATTTTCAGTTTGGGCCCCGTCTGCCCGCCGGGTCGCAGTAGTAGGCGATTTTAATGACTGGAATAATTTTGCCAACCAGATGGAAAAAGTGGGAGATAGCGGGATCTGGACAACCTTTATTCCCGGTCTTACAGAAGGCACCATCTATAAATATTCTATTAAAGGTTTTCATGGTGATACCTTCTTGAAATCGGATCCGGTTGCTTTTTATTCCGAAAAGAGTCCAAAAACCGCTTCAGTTGTCACTTCCCTTGATAAATATGAATGGAAAGACAACTTATGGATGAATAAAAGAAAAGAAAAAAAGCCCCATCAAGAACCGATTAGCATCTATGAAGTACATGCCGGCTCCTGGAAGACCGATAAAGAGGGCGATCCCTATAATTACAGGCGGCTGGCCGATGAACTTATTCCCTATGTGGAAGAAATGGGTTATACCCATATTGAACTGATGCCCCTGACCGAATATCCCTTTGGGGGTTCCTGGGGTTATCAAACCACCGGCTACTTCTCTCTTACCAGCCGTTATGGAAAACCAGAAGATTTCATGTATTTTGTCGATAAGGCCCACCGCTTTGGGATCAGTGTGATTATGGACTGGGTCCCCAGTCATTTCTGTAAAGACGCCCACGGCTTAAGATTATTTGATGGTACCCCGCTTTATGAAAGTGAAGATCCCAAGAGGGCTGAAAACAAACAGTGGGATACCTTAAACTTCGATTACGGACAGCCCGAAGTCTGGAGCTTTTTAATCTCCAGTGCTAGATTTTTCTTTGATGTTTACCATATTGATGGTCTGAGGGTAGATGCGGTCAGCAATATGCTCTATTTAGATTATAATAAAAAAGATGGGGAATGGACCGCCAATGAATACGGTGGTAATGAAAATTTGGAAGCTGTCGACTTCATCAAACAGTTAAACCAGGTGCTCTTTAAAGACTTTCCCGGTATCATGATGGTGGCTGAAGAATCCACAGCCTGGCCGATGGTAACCGGTCCTGTTGATAAAGGTGGACTCGGTTTTAACTTCAAGTGGAATATGGGCTGGATGAATGATATCTTAGAATACATGGAAGAAGATCCCTTGATGAGAAAAGGAAGACATAACTTGCTTACCTTTTCCATGATGTATGCCTATTCTGAAAACTATATTCTACCACTTTCCCACGATGAAGTAGTCCATGGTAAAAAATCATTGCTTGATAAGATGGCCGGAGATTACTGGCAGAAATTTGCCAACTTACGTCTGCTTTATGCTTACATGTTTGCCCATCCCGGTAAAAACTTACTCTTTATGGGTGGTGAGTTCGGTCAGTTTATCGAGTGGAACTATAAACAGGAGTTGGATTGGCTGTTATTAGATTATCCCAAACATCAGGAAATAAAAAGGTATGTTAAGGACTTAAATAAATTTTATAAAAGAAATAATGCCCTTTATGTAAAAGATTATGAACATGGGGGTTTCGAGTGGATAGAAGCTGATGACTATAAACAAAGTGTAATCAGTTTTACCCGTTCCGGTAAAAAAGCGGACGACCTTAGAATTATCCTCTGTAACTTTACCCCGGTCCCGAGAGAAGATTACAAAATCGGGGTTCCTTTAGAAGGAAGGTATAAAGAAGTATTTAATTCTGACCAAGAACAATACGGTGGTTCGGGTATTTTAAATGAAGAACCTATAAAAAGTAAAAAAGAGGAGTTACACGGTTTTTCGCAATCAATTGAAGTAACCGTTCCTCCTCTGGCTGCCGTTTATTTAAAAAGAATATAGTACTTAATCAGTATTAGTATAGAGTACCATTGCTGAAAGCGGTGGTACTTTAATATTATCTGATTTGAAACTGTGCAGGGTTTTAGTCCCTGCTTTCTTTTTGTCTACAACAATATTAAATTTTTGTTTGCTGTCCAACCAAAAACGCGCCCAATGATGTTGGGGATTATATAATACATAAATATCCTTCCAGTCATCGCCATTAGCGTGATCCTTTAAAACAAAGCCGATTGCCGCATCTTCACTTTCTAAAAAATCAAGTTTTCCTCTAATCATGGCGGGATCTTTCATTCTAAAAGCAGGATGTTGCTTTCTTAGTTCGATCAGTCCCTTGTAATAAAGGAAAGTATCATAATACTTGGTTTTTCTTTCCCATTTGATTTGATTGATGTGGTCACCGGCATTATAACTGTTGTGGTTACCATATTTTGTTCTAAGGAACTCTTCCCCTCCCTGGATAAATGGTACTCCCTGTGAGGTAAAGATAATGGCCTGGGCTAAACGGTCCATCTTAATTCTATCTTCTAGGGAAGCCTTACTGACCGACTTATTTATCTTATCCCATAATGTTAGATTATCGTGGGCGCTCACATAATTTACCGTCTCTTCTGGTTTATAGGCAAAGTCTTCTAACTCATGGTTGTAGTTGATACTGCCAACCACCCCACGCCTGATATCATCATAGGTTTCAAACTTCCCATTTACATAGCCTTTCACAAAGCCATCTGTATCTCCTTTAATCGCATCTCTAAAACTATCATTAAAAAAGGCAATATTTTTATCTCTCTGCGCCCCTTTATGAATCTTTTGAAAGTCTTCTAAATGGGGCGGTAGGGCTGCCCAGGGCTCCCCGTATAACATTATATCGGGATTAATATCATGCAGGACCTTTTCAATTGTATAAAAAGTCTCTTTATCCATTAAGCCCATTAGGTCAAATCTGAATCCATCGATATGGTATTCCTGGACCCAGTACTTTAAAGAATCGATGATAAACTTCCTGACCATCGGCCTTTCAGTCGCTATCTCATTACCACAGCCCGAACCATTGGTTAAATAACAGTTGTTAATTAACCTGTAAAAATAACCGGGGGCAGTTTTTTGAAAGGCAGACTCCTGGGTGTAGTAGGTGTGGTTATATACTACATCCATTATTACCCCAATATCATGGTCATGTAAACTTTTTATCATCTTTTTGAACTCTTTGATTCTCTGATAACCTTCCGGCTGGTTTGAATAGGAACCTTCCGGCACATTATAAAAATGAGGGTCATAGCCCCAATTATATTCATATCTTTCCTCTTCATCCACGGATGCATAGTCAAAGACCGGCAGTAAGTGGACATGTGTAACCCCCAGTTCCTTTAGGTGGTCCAGTCCTGTACTTAATCCCTGGTTATTTACCGTCCCCTCTTCTGTAAAGGCTAAATAATCTCCCCTATTTTTTATACCAGAATAGGGTGAGGTCGAGAAGTCTCTGACATGGACCTCATAGATTACAGCATCAACCGGACTGGCTAACTTTTTATTAGAGTCAGCTTTCCAGTTGGCCGGGTTGGTATTATTCAGATTTACAATTAACCCCATTTCACTGTTTGGCGCTAAAGCCTTTGCATAAGGATCGACAGTTTTTTCGACTCTA
>CAZGMM010000017.1:0-31691 GCA_964526845.1 uncultured Halanaerobiales bacterium
GCCTCCGGAGCCGAGTGCGCAGGTTCGATTCCTGCTAGGGGTACCATTTTTATTTTTGTGTAATATTAACAAAAATTATCTTAAAATTTTTAAAAATAAACAAAAATAGGTATTGCATTCTTTATTATATTAAGTTATACTAGCTTTAAGAACACGAGATATACAGAGTAGTTATTAAAAATTATAAATGGAACAAAGTAGACTTGTAGCGAGGATGTTCCCTACCAAATATATGAAAGGGGGACATTTGAAATGTTTAATATCTACAAGAAAAAGGTGAAGAAGGAAAGACACAACCACCAATTCAACAGCAATAATTACAGGGACAAAGTAATTGATGACTTGTTGAGAAACAACGGATTTTATTTCTTCTAGAATAAAAAATTAAAGAGTATTTAAAAGACTGTCGGGTTTTCCCGGCAGTTTTTTATTTTTTTCAAAAAAAGTGAAATATAATAAGGGTTTTTTAATATTAAATCAAACAGGTGTTTTCTTCTTTTTCCAGAAATAATAATATACAATAAGATTTTTTGGAGGGAAAAATATGAGTTTAATGCAGGGGGTTGAATTTTCACACTGGCTCTTAAGTAATTTTTTGGAAGATAATAAAGTATTAGTTGATGCTACCTGTGGTAATGGTAATGATACTATATTTCTTGCTGAAGAAGTAAGTCCACAAGGAGTAATTTATGCTTTCGATATTCAAAAAGAGGCAGTGGATATAACAAAAGAAAAGTTTGAAAATATTGAACATGAATTTGATATTCAATTTATTGTGGATGGACATGAGAACATAGATAATTATATAGAGCAAAAAATGGATGGTATAATATATAACTTAGGTTATCTACCTGGATCTGAAAAAGATATTAAAACAGAAAAATATACTACGATAAAATCATTAAATAAAGCAATTGATATGCTAGTTGAGGGTGGTCTAATTGTAATTGTAATCTATACTGAACATGAAGGTGGCGGAGAAGAAAAAAAGGCTGTTTTAGACTTTGCTGCCAATTTAGATTATAAATCATATAATGTTTTACATTACCATTTTATCAATCAAAAGAAAAATCCTCCCGAGGTTGTGGCTATTAAAAAAAGGAGCGGTAAATAAATGAAACCAGCTGTTAAGTTTATTCATACTGCTGACCTGCATTTGGGCAGTCGATTACAATTGAATACTGATAACGAGAGGGAAGATTCATATAAAGAGGCAGTGTATAAATCCTTTGAGAAAATAATAGATGATGCAATTGATGAAAATGTAAACTTCGTTTTAATTGCTGGCGATGTCTTTGATAATGAAGCAAGATCAGTTAAAGCTACCCGTTTTTTTCAAAATCAGTGTGAAAGATTAAATAATAATAATATAGATATGTTTTTAATAAACGGAAACCACGATCCCTATCGCATGGATGGAGAACTCTTAGAACTGCCGGATAATGTTAAAATCTGTGATTCAGAAGAGGTCAGCCTGTTTGAAGTAAAAAAAGAAGATAAATTAATTGCCCGGATTCTGGGACAATCTTATCGGGGCAAGGCAGAATCCCGTAAGATGTATACTTACTATACTACTTCGGATCAAAGTGTCTATAATATCGGCTTGCTTCACACCCAACTAGATCCCAATAATACAAACTACGTACCGGTTTCAAAAAACGATCTAATGGATAATGATCATATTGATTACTGGGCTTTAGGCCATATCCATGACAAAAGAATTATTAATGACCACATACCATATATAATTTACCCTGGTATACCGCAGGGCAGGGATATTGGTGAAACAGGCCCGGGGGGATATTTCTTAATTAACTTAGAACCCGAAAATACCTATTATCAGTTTAAGGAAGTATCAGAGTATATCTTTAAAAGAATTGAACTGAATTTAAGTGATTTGCCGGAAGCCACTTTAACTGAATTACATTATTATTTACAGGATGAATTAGAAGAATTATATAGTAAATTAGATAAAGATATTAAAGGTTATATACTGAGAGTAATTCTAAAAGGCAGGACTGAATTATATGAGGTCTTAAGAGAAAATGATGAGGAAGCAATAAATGATCTCTTGTTAAATTTAAGAAGTCATTTTAAAAACAAATCGCCTTCTTTTTGGATAGATAATATCATAGACCATACTTCTAAAAAGGTTCCCAATATAGAAGAAATTATGGAAGAAGATCCCTTTATTGAGGAATTTAACTCATTTTTACACAGTTTAAAAGAGGATAATAAGGAAAGAAAAAAATTAAAAGAGAAGATGGGAGAGATTTGGAACCCAAAAGTTGATAAGGAAAATCAAGATCCTAAAGAATTTCAGGTTACTCAAGCAGAATTTGAAGAGTTATTTTCACAGGCAAAAGATGAAATAATCCAGGAAATTATTGAAAGAAGGGATTTATAAATGAGATATGAAGACATCTATATAAATGACTTTGGTATATTTGCAAACACAAAATTAGTAGATTTAAATCCCAATTTTAATATAATTGGAGGGGGCAATAGAGCAGGTAAGACAACCTTTTTAAAGTTACTTAGGTATATTGGATATGGAATACCTAATACAGATTCAATCCCGCCCGCCCGCAATAGTTATGATCTGGAAGCCATCTTATCAGATGAAAAATCGAGATATAGTTTAAGTATTAATGGCTATGCCAGCCCAAAAATAAATGATTTAAATAATGAGCAGAATGATATAGAAAATATTTTTTCGACTGTTGATCAATTTACCTATAATCAGCTTTTTACAATTACTTTAGAAGAATTAAAGAAAATACCGAGTGGTGTAAGTGATACAGAGAAATTACAGTCTGTATTAATGGGGGCTGGTCTCAAAGAATATACTTTAATCCCGCAACTAAAAGACTATTTCAAAAGTAATGCAAAAGATATAGCAGGCAAATATGGTAAAATATCAGTAGGTAGTTTTAGAGAATATAATCAAATCATTGAAGAAGGAATTGAATTAAAAGAAGAAGCTAAAAAGCAGGTCAAAGAATATTATGATTTAAAAGAAGAATTTAAAACTGTAAAAAGTGATATAGAAGAAAAAGAGGAAGAGAAAGAAAAGTTAAGAAAAGAAAAAAACAAGTTAGATCTAATTAAAAGCAATTTTAAAAAGATAGAAGAATTAATACAGTTAAAAAATGAATTAAAAAAAGATAAGTATTCACAAATCCCTAAAGAAGAAAAGCGGTTATATCCCGAGAGGGCTGAAGAACTTTTTGAAAATTTCAAAGAGAAGGAAAAGCAGTTTAAAGATTTATTAGAAGATTATAAAGAACTTACTGACCAAGAATACGATTATGACCAGGAAACAGACCTCCTTAAACAAGCAGGCAAAATTGATAGTTATTACAATAAAATCTCGGGTTTAGAAGAAAGAAAAAATAATATTATTTCAAAAGATAAAGAATTAAATGATAAATACGATGCAATTAAAAAAGAAGCAGCTTTAATCAGTGATTATTTATCTGATAATTTAGAGGAATTATTAGAAATAGAGACTTCTGTTGAAAACAAAAACAAATTAAGGGCTTTAGTTAAGGATTTTGAAGAAATCACTTCTAAAATATCTGACAAAAGAGAACAGATTGATACCTTAAAAAGAGAGATAGAAAATAAGCAAAATAAAATCAAGGACCTAAAAGGAGATAATAATCTAGATACAAAGAAAGGTTACCTCTATTCCGCAATAGCAGGAATATTATTAATAACATATCTATCTTTTATCAACTGGAGATTTGTGGGGCTATATCTAATAGATTTTTATTTATTCTATAGATATTATAGATCTTATACAAAAAGGGAAGAATTTAATAATCAAAAGGAAGAATTAGTAGAAAAAATTGAAGATTTAGAAAGAGAAAAAACATATCTCAGCGAAGAACTTGCTGAACTACTTGATCAAAAAGAAAAATTAATAGAAGAGCTTAATGAAATAAAAGTTTCCATACATTTAAGTGGTGATATTCAACCTAAATTATTAAAAGACTATTATCAAGATCTCTTAAATTTGAAAAATAAGTATTTAGAATATATAGAAATGCGAAAAGAATTTAAAAAAAGAGCCGAAGATTATGAGGTTGAATTAAGGGGAATTTATAACTTCCTTAACCAATTTGAGAATTTAATCAATAGCCAAAATATGAATGAAGATAATGTCTTAGGTGATATAGATCTAATTATAAATAACATAAAGAAATTATATAAGACCAAAGAGTTAATGCAAAAAATTAAAAATGCCCGCTTAGCTAAAGAAAAAGTAAAAGAACAGCTTGTAAGTTTAGAAGGAATGGATTTAATTGAAAAAGAAAATAGAGACCTCTATATTATTGTAGAAGATTATAAAGAAAAAGCGGAGTTAATTGAGGCTTTTGCGAACAAGAAGGAAAGAAAAAAAGAGATCAAGGAACAACTATCCAATATAACAGAACAAACTAAAAATGCCTTTGAAATCAGTAAAAGTATTTCTAAAGAAGAAACTGTTTCTCTTTTCATAAAAGAATATGAAAATCATATTTCTTACCAGCAGGTGGAAGAAAAGTATGATTTAAAGGGAAGTGAGTTAAATAAGGTAATAAATAAATTAGAAGAATTGAGATCAAAAAAGCAAGAGATCAAAGTCAACATGAATAATTTAGCTACTGAAGATAAACTGAGAAAAGCGGAAAATAAAATTAATAAAGCCAGAAACAATATGAAACCCTTAGCTGAAAGATATGCAGTAAATAATATGGCCTCCTATATCCTAGATAGATATTGGCAGAAGTTTTTAAAAGAAAAAAAGGATAAATTATTAAATAAAGCAAGTGAAATAATGGAACAGATAACCAGTGGTGAATATAGTAAAATCGAACCTCTTGAGAGTCTCACAGATCCCAATTTCAAAGTTCACGGTAATGATGGAAAGGTATTTGAAAAAATTGACTATTTAAGTAGAGGTACGAGGGAGCAGCTCTTTATGGCTATCAGGATCAACCGCATCATGGAGATAGAACCATCCTTACCAGTAATTATTGATGATTCACTGGTCAATTTTGATCCAATACATCTAAGAAATATTTTTGATATTATAAATAACTTAAAAGATAGAAATCAGATTTTTTATTTGACCTGTCATCCTGAACAGATCGAATTTCTTGATGAAAAAATTGATAAAAAGAATTATTACTCTCTTACTAAGGGAAGATTTGAACGAACAAATAAGAATGAGTTAATAAAAAGTTTAAATTAAAAATCGAATATTTACAAGAAAAGAAGGTGTGAAAATGTATTATCTAATTATCATAATTGGAATTGTGTTTTATTATTTATACAAAAAAGGATACTTACAGTTAAAACCAGATAGAAAAAGCGAAGACACTAGAAGACATGTCTTAGAAAAGGCAAAAGAAAAGTATGAAAACGGTGAACTAAGTGAAGAAGAATATGAAAAGATAAAAAAAGACCTTAATTAATAAAAAACACGGGGGTATCATTTTATGAAGCCAAATGTTTTATATATCCATTCCCATGACACAGGCCGTTTTATTGAACCTTATGGATATCCGGTTGAAACACCCAATCTACAAAATTTAGCAGAAGAGGGTGTTTTATTTAGAGAAACCTTTAGCACTGCCCCAACCTGTTCACCAAGTAGAGCAAGCCTCTTAACAGGCCAATATCCACATAATAATGGCCAATTGGGACTAGTAAACAGGGGATTTGAATTAGATGATCCAAGTAAGCATATAGTTAACACATTAAAAAAGGAAGGTTATAATTCAGCTCTAATAGGGATGCAGCATATAAGGAAAGATCCTAAAACCATAGGGTATGATAAAATATTGGATGTGGATAGTAATTACGCTAAAGATGTTACTCCTACCGCCTTAGACTTTATTGAAAACAGCATTGAGGATCCTTTCTTTTTAAGTGTTGGATTTGAAGAGACTCATCGCCCTTTTCCTGAAATTACAGATGAAAAAGAGATTAAATATAGCAGACCACCTGCTAACATTCCAGATACCTATAGAACAAGGAAAGATATGGCCGCCTTTAAAGAGAGCGCCAAACAGCTAGATCAAGGCATAGGCAAGATACTATTAAAATTAAAAGAAAAAGATCTATATAAAAACACAATTATAATTTATACTACTGACCATGGAATAGCTTTTCCTAAAATGAAATGTACATTATCAGATCAGGGAATTGGGGTAGCTTTAATAATAAAAGGACCTAAAATTTTTGAAGAAGGAAAAGTAGTAGATTCACTAGTTTCTCATATCGACATCTATCCAACTTTATGCGAAATATTAGATATAGATAAGCCCAATTGGTTACAGGGCAAATCTTTAATACCCTTATTAAACAGCAACAAGAAAGAAGTTAGAGAAAAGATATTTGGAGAGGTAAATTATCATACTGCTTATGAACCAATGCGGACAGTTAGAACAAAGAGGTGGAAGTATATTAAACATTTTAGAAACCGAACTAAGCCTTTTTTAAGTAATACAGATGAAAGTTTAACAAAAGATGTTTTGATGGAAAACAATTGGCATAATTCTTTTGTACCGCAAGAAGAACTTTATGATACTTTGCTTGACCCAACTGAATCAAATAATTTAGCCTATGAGTTTTCTCATAAAAATATATTAGAAAAAATGCGTGGGAAGCTTGATCATTGGATGGAAAAAACAGATGATCCCTTAAAGAGAGGTGAAATACCAAGACCTAAAGAAGCTGTCGTTAATAAAGATGATGACCAAAAGGCAGATGAGGTTTGGAATTATACCGATAAAAAAGAAGGTTTTCATTAAATAAATCGATAAAATTGCTCAAAACACCTTTAATTTATAGAAAATATTTGTTAAGATATGCTAAGTAATATAGTAAATAATAGGGATGGTTTAAATGGATATTATATTAATTGCTGTGGCTTTAGCGCTTGATGCTTCAGGTGTCTCGATGGGAGTTGCCTGTGGAACAAAATTAAATATGAAAAACAGAATTTCTCTTATTTTATCTTTTGGCTTTTTTCAATTTTTATTGGCTTTAAGTGGAGCTTTATTAGGTAATTTTATTAGTACAAGGATAATTAGAATAAGTGATATAGCAAGTGGAGTAATTATATTTATAATTGGAATTATTCTTTTTCGAGAAGGATTTAAAAAGGAAGAAGAATGTATTTATCGCAGGTTAACATTTTGGACCGTTGTTATATTGGGCATAAGTGTCAGCATCGATGCCCTAGGGGTGGGCTTTTCCATAATGCATAAAGAGATGTTTTTAAATATGTTGTATAAGTCTCTAATAATAGGTATTATAGCTGCCATTTTTACTATGTTTTCACTTTATATTATTAGATACCTTAAAAAGATTATTATAATTGAAAAATATTCAGATTTTATCGCCGGAATTATTCTGATTATTTTTGGAATAAAAATGATTTTGTAAGATTTTACAGCAGGATAATTTATATGATTAAAGAATATAAAAGAATAGAATAAAATAAAAATTATCAGGTACTTTCAATTAACGAAAGTTTAAAAGAGAATCAGGTTAAAGTCCTGAGCGGGTCCGCCACTGTGAGGATTCAAATTAACTGTTATACCACTCGTTCAATGGGGAAGGTAGTTAATAGATTATGTCCAAGCCAGGAGAACTGCCTGATAAGTATTAACAACTTTTATCTTCGTGACAGGGTAAATTATTAGTGGTTCATTTATACCCTAACTTTATTGCAAGTTAGGCTTTTTTTTATTTTTTAAAAAGGGGGATTTATATTAATGGGGTTGGAATATGTTAAAAAAAGAGATGGGACAACCGTTGAATTTGACAGTGAGAAGATAAGAAAAGCAGTACTGAAAGCAGCATCAGCCGTTGAGCTAGAAAATGAAGCAATCGGGGAAGAAATTACGCAGGAAGTTATATCTTACTTAAAAATATTTTTTGGAGATAAAGGTATCCCCGAAGTTGAACAAATTCAGGACTTAGTTGAGAAAGTTTTAATTGAAAAAGGTTATGCTGAAGTTGCCAAAGCATATATTTTATATAGAGAGCAACACAAAAAAATTAGAGATACACAGAAGATGTTTAATGACGCCATAAAGACAATGAATAACTACTTAGAACTAGAAGACTGGAAGGTAAGAGAAAATAGTAATATGAGTTATTCATTGCAGGGATTAAATAATTTTATTTCTTCTGAAGTTACTTCCCAGTATTGGCTGCAGGAAATCTATCCAGATCAGGCCGGAGAGAAACATTTAAGCGGAGACTTTCATATTCATGATCTCGGTAATTTAAGTGTTTACTGTTGTGGCTGGGATTTAGAAGATTTTCTAAGAACAGGTTTTAGAGGAGTACCTACCAAGATAGAAAGTGATCCCCCTAAACATTTGAAAACGGCATTAGGTCAGATGGTTAACTTCTTTTTCACTTTACAGGGAGAAGCAGCTGGTGCAATGGCCTTTTCTAACTTTGATACATTATTAGCACCCTTTATAGCTTATGATAATTTAGACTATAAAGAGGTTAAACAGGCCATGCAGGAGTTTTTATTTAATATGAATGTACCAACCAGGGTTGGCTTTCAAACCCCCTTTACCAATATAACTATGGACTTAACAGTACCTGATCATTTTAAGGATCAGCCAGTTATAATAGGTGGGGAAATGAAAGACCGTACCTATGGTGAATTTCAGGAGGAAATGGATCTAATAAATAAGGCCTTTGCTGAAGTAATGATGGCGGGAGATTCAAAGGGTAGAGTATTTTCATTCCCTATCCCGACATATAATATTACCCCTGACTTTGATTGGGATAATCCTGTTTTAAATCCAGTTTGGGAGATGACAGCAAAATATGGGATTCCCTATTTTTGTTTATATGAGAAAACTAAAATTATAACTAATAATGGAATTAAAGAAATTGGAAATTTGGAAATTGATAACGATAAGGTATTAGGGGAAGATGGAAAATTTTACTCTATAAATCACTATATAAAAAATACTCATTCTGAATATATAAAGATAATTACGGAAAATAGAAAAACAATAAAATGTTCTAACAACCATAAGTTTCCTACCCAAAATGGTATTAAAAAAGCTAAAAATTTAACAACAGATGATCAATTAAAAGAATTCAATAAAAAAATTATCTTTGAAAATGGATTTGAATTGTCATATCAAAATCAATCTTTCTTTAATATTTATAACAAAACTGGTGAAAACATTAAATTTTCTATTATAGATGAAAAAAACAAAGATCAATTTTATTTTTTAAAACCTACTACTCGTAAATTTAAAAAACTTAAAGAATTTACATTTGAGAAGAATAGATTCCAAACTACATTGAAAGAAATAAAAATACCTCAATCATTAGACGAAGACATATTTGAAATTATTGGTCAATTGTTAGGTGATGGTTACCTTCCCAAAAATAAAAATAATATTTCTTTAGTTAGTAATGATGATGAAATAATAAATTATTTTTCCCAGACAGTAAAAAGCAAATTTGATTTAGAAATACCACTTTACCAAGCCGGGAACAGTGAAACATGCAAAGAAGCAAATATTAATTCAAAAATGTTTAATGAATATCTTAGACATATTGGTCTAAAATTTGGACGAGATAATGAAAAAGAAATTCCATCTATTATTTATCATAGAACAGAAAAAGAAATTGGTGCTTTATTGAGGGGAATATTTGATACTGATGGCTCAATATCTATAAATAATGGAGGAAATCCAATAATAAGTTTAACTCTTAAGAATAGAAAAATTATGCAACAAATTTTAGAATTATTAATGTTTTTAGGCATTACTCCTTATTATAAAAATAAAAAAAATAAATATGGGATTATAAGAATTCATGGTTCAAAAAATATTAATTTGTTTAAAGAAAAAATTAATTTTAGGATAAAAAGAAAAGCTGATAAACTAAAAATAAAACAAAGTAACAAACCTAATCTGGGTGATAAAATACTAACTAAAGAGCAGTCTTTACAAGAATTTGGTAAAGACCATAGAAGATATAAAGAAAATGATACTTTTAGAGTTAAAAAAAGTGCTGATGGTATTTATCTGTTTGTTGAAGATATAATAGAAAATAATAATTATGTTTCCATAAAAAGCCTGAGAAGAGAAAATAAAAAGATTAATACAGTAGATATTAATGTTAATAATGAAAGCCATTTATTTTTATTGGAAAATGAAATAATAAGTCATAATTCCAACTTTGTAAACTCAGATATGGACCCTGAGGATGCAAGAAGTATGTGCCTATACCCAGAGGAAACGATGATGATAAAAGTTGAAGATGATATAAAGAAGTGTACAATAGAAGAGATTTTTGAAGATTATAAGGGAGAAAAATTAGATGAGGAATGGTATTTAATTGATAAATCAATAGAAACTTTATCTTTGAATCCAGATAATGGGAAGTTAGAATGGGCAAAAATTAATAAATTTTTAAAGATAAGAGATAATAAAATAGTGAAAATTACAGCCAAAGATGGGAAAACAATGCGCGTATCTGCTGATCACTTAGTAGGAGTGTATAAGGAAAATAATATTCATACTATAAAAGCTAAAAATTTGAATAAAAATGATCTTTTATTAATTTTGAAGAATTCAGAACAATTTAATAAGGATATTAAGTCAGTTAGTTCTTTACTTCTATTTGATCATGATGAATATACTAATGAAAAGAAAAATTTTACTGATCGAAAAGATATAGCAGTTAAAGTTTCTACAAAAGAAAAGTTAGAAAAAAATGAAATTGCAAAAAAAGCCGATTTCACAGTAATAGAAATCAAAAATATTGAAAAAGAGGAGTTAGATTATCAACAAGTATTTTATGATATAGAATTAAATAAGAACCATTATTTTGTACATTCTGACGGAAATATAACTCATAATTGCTGTCGCCTCAGATTAGATAACAGAGAGTTGCGAAAAAGAGGGGGAGGCCTCTTTGGCGCTAATCCAATGACAGGTTCAATTGGAGTAGTAACCTTAAATATGCCTCGGATTGGATATCTAGCTGATGATAAAGAAGATTATATGAATAGAGTTTATGAATTAATGGATATAGCAAAAGAAAGTTTAGAAATCAAGCGGAAGGTACTAGAAAACTTAACCGAGCAAGGATTGTATCCCTACTCTAAGTTTTATTTAAGAAACATTAAAAAAAGGTTTGATGAGTATTGGAAAAACCACTTCAATACAATTGGAATTAATGGTATGAATGAATCCCTAGAAAACTTTATGGGAGAAAACATTACCGAAGAAGAAGCCCATAAATTTACAATTGAAGTAATGGAAAAAATGAAAAGTAGAATGAAAGAATACCAGGAAGATACCGGTAATTTATACAACCTTGAAGCTACTCCCGCCGAATCTACTTCCTATAGATTGGCAAGGTTAGATAAAGAAAGATTTGGTAATGATATAATTGCGGCTAATGAAAGTAGAGTAAAGGAAAATGATGCGGAACCATATTATACTAACTCCACTCATTTACCAGTGGGTTATACAGATGATATATTTGATGCTCTAGAGATCCAGGATGATTTTCAAATTGAATTTACGGGTGGTACTGTATTCCATGGTTTTTTAGGAGAAAGGCTTAACGGTATCGAAAGTACTAAAAAATTAGTAAAAAGAATTGCAGCTAATTTTAAACTACCATATTATACAATAACTCCCACCTTTAGTATCTGTCCGGTACATGGCTATTTACCGGGAGAACACAAATATTGTCCCAAGTGTGAGGCGGAAGAAAGGGCGAAAACCAGTGGACAATAATATTAAAATATCGGGTATTCAGAAAACTTCATTGATAGATTATCCCGATTACATTTCAACTGTATTATTTACGCAGGGGTGTAATATGGACTGTCCTTACTGTCATAATCCGGAGTTAATTCCAAAAGAAAATGAGAATGAATATATGAATACAGCCTACTTTTGGGAGTATCTAGATAAAAGAAGTGATTTAATTGATGGTGTTGTAATAACTGGCGGCGAACCTTTGATTCAAGATTCTATTTATAACTTTATAAAAGATATTAAAAAATATGACTTATTAGTAAAGTTAGATACCAATGGTACTAATTATCATCTGTTAGAAAAATTACTCGATGAAGATTTAATAGACTATGTAGCAATGGATATAAAAGGGCCTTTAAAGGAATATGAAAAGTTTTGCGGAATTGAATTAAATAAGAAAGTAATAGAGAATATAAAAAAAAGCAAGGATTTAATTTTAAATTCAGATATCGATTATGAATTAAGAACAACTGTTGTACCGGGGCTGCATTCAAAAGAAGTATTGGAAAAAATAGCTGATTCAATTTCCGGAATAAAAAATTATTATCTGCAAAATTTCAGGTCAGAAAAAGTTAATAGTTCTAATTATGAAGAAATAAGAAGCTTTTCAGAAGAGGAACTTAAAGATTTTGTTAAAATATTTAAAAATAAAGATATTAAGGCAAAAATAAGAAATTAAAAAGGGGGAAGTAGAGTGAATAAAAAACAAAAGTGTGAAGTATATTCAAGGGTGGTTGGTTATCTTTCTCCAGTATCGGAGTGGAATGATGGTAAGCAAGAAGAGTATAAGGACAGGAAAACATATAGTGTGAATGATAAGCTAAAGTCATCCTAACTTAATAAATAAATGAGAGATAAATAAGAGGCTCCCGCGAGGGAGCCTTTCTTATTTCACTTAGAACTTAATCCTAAATGTTTTTATTTCAAAGGGATTTATTTTAACAGTTAAATTATTATTCTCAGTTGAAATTTCTTCAACATTTTTTTCTAATAGGTTCGTTTCATATACTTCCTTGATCTCATTTAAAAATTTGATTTGTAATTGGTTACTTATTCCTTTAAATTCATGTACCCGGAGAATAAACCCATCTTTATTTTCTGATATTTTATAACTATCCAGTAATACGTGATCATTTTTAATATCAAATAATTTTTTGATTTTATTATCTTCTTCAGAATTATTACTTACATTACAATAAATCGGTTTATTATTCATGGCAAGGGCTTCTCTTTCTAAATTAACTAAATCAAGTGAATCGGGGTTTAACAATAAGGAATATATAAATTCGTGTTTACCTAAATCTGCCTTAGGATCGGGGAAGATACCGCTTTTTAAAAGAGTAAGGTTAATTTCATTCTCATTTATTTCATGTCCGTATTTACAGTCGTTTAATAAGCTTACACTGATGTCTTTATTGTTTAAGTTAACCCATTTATGGGCAGGCACTTCTGACTTTGCTTTTTCCCAACTAGTATTCTTGTAGTTTGCCCTTTCAATATGGCCCATTGATAAGTCAAAAAGGGCCTGACTATTTTTAATGTTAATGGGAAAAGCGGTTTTTAATAATTTTTGATTTTCCTGCCAGTTAACTTCAGTTTCAAAGTCAATCTTTCGTTTGTTTTCATATAAAATAATTTCTTGTCTAATAGAAGAGTTATAAAAATCTCTTTTTATCTCAATTGAGTGAAAATAGGGTCCGGCTGCTTTAATTTTTATATCTTTGATATTATCGATAATTCTTTTATTTTGTTCTGAAATTGAAATATCCCAGGTATCAAAATAAGTGGACTTATCATCATACAGATTTAACTGATTTGCTTTTTGGTTAACTTGAATATATTCTATATCTTTTTCTTTATCATATATGGAGCTAATTTGTCCTTTCTTATCAAGAGTTACTTTTATATATTTGTTTTCAATTGAGTATTGGTTTGAATTTAAATGATTTTCATACTTAGTATTTTTATTATTTGAAAATGTTAATTTTGTAAAAGATAGAGGACTCAAATGATTAGGTTTAAAGTAATAACTATTATTAGATTTTTGTACTGGATATCTAATATTATTAATAGTCACTGAATCATATTCTTTTTCTAACTCTTCTTTCTTTATTTCAATTAAATCATTTCTTTTAAAAGAGAGAGGATTGAAGATTATAAATTGATTATGATCTAATCTATATTTAGATGAGAAAAATGTAAAAAGTTCATTTTTAATATCTTCTAAACTTGTATCTAATCGTTCATAATCTTCAACTGCATCTTCATATACATCATGCACACAGGAGCCCGGTAAAATATCATGAAACTGATTTTTTAATAAGATCTTCCATAACTTTTCTAAATTATATTCTTTTCCAAACCCATTAAGTTTGGCAGATGAATAGATAAGTTCCATATTTCTCAGCTTGAATTCTAATTTCCTATTATATTTTTTCAGGTCTGCCTGACTGGTATAAGTGCCGCGGTGTTTTTCTAGATATAATTCGCCTTTCCAGGTGGGGAGTTCATTTTTATTAAATCTGGTATTAAGGTGATTATGAATATCACCGGTCTCAATTTTAGGAAGGAATGGTATCTTTTCTAATGCCTCATAGTTATTTAACTGTACTTCGTTATTTCCTCCACCTCCATCTCCAAATCCATATAAGGATAATACTTCATCTAAATCTTTTTGCTTTCTATTTTCCCAGGCGTTATATATTTTCTTAGGTTCTAAATTACCTCCATATTCATCGGCCAGCAGGTAAGAAGAGATCTGTGAGCTATCGATACCCTCCCACTTGAAAAGGTTATGTGGAAATTGATTGATCTCATTCCACTGTAGTTTAGTAGTGAGGAAGTAATTAATTTCTGACTTTTTTAGAATTTGAGGTAAGATGGCACTAAAACCAAAACAGTCCGGCAGCCAAGCCAGGTTAGTATTTTTATCAAAATTATCATGATAGAATTTTTTGCCGTATAGGAGCTGGCGGATTAATGATTCGCCTTGGGGGAGATTGAGGTCTGATTCTACATAGAAAGCCCCTTCCACGATAAATTTATTTTCCCTATACTTTTCTATAACTTTTTGAAATAAGTTGGGATAATATTCTTTTAGATATTCATATAAGATAGACTGACTTTGAATAAAATAGTAGTTATCATATGAATCCATTAAATTAACGGTGGTGCTTATGGTCCTTTCAAGTTTACGGATAGAGTCTTTGATCGTCCATTTGAAAGCTAAATCTAGATGGGAATGAGCAAGCAAAAATACTTTGCCGACATTAGAACTTTCTATATTTTGTAGTTTCTTTACTATAAATTGATAAGATTTTTTAATTGAAGTTAGGAAGTCTTTTCTTTTATTTGTAAAAAAGTCAATTTGATTTAAAGTATCTTCTAATAAATTTTGCAAAATGAGTTGCTCTCTTTTAGATTCTAAAACATAAATAGTTTTTTTAATATTTTTAAGTAAAACATACAGTTTTTCAATATCCTTATTCTTATTAAATAAAAATGAGTTCCTAAAGATATGAGGAGGATAGGGGATATTAAATAAGCGCTGATGTCTTACCGATAAGTGTACATCATGTGTTGCTAATATTTTAAAGTGATAAGTATTACCATTTATTTTGGGAAGTTTTATATTTTTTTCATTAATTCCCCTATATACCTCATTATTTATAAATAAAGTACATTCTCCACTAATATCAAGGTGAAGATAAAGATTTTCCTCCTCTAATTTTTGAGGTAATTTTAATTCCTTCTGAAAGAAAAAAATCTTACCGGTGTTATTCCAATAGCTTTGGTCACCGGTAAGAAATTCTTTTTGCCCTTCAATTGGTTCATATTCACTTTCTGAAACTCTTTTTACTTCCTGTTTATTCCATTTTTTAATTTCATATTTGTTTTCATACATTTCTTTTTTTAGATCTCTTAATTTTAAATCTATTTTGTCGGGTAACATATATATTTCTCCTTTTTATCCTTTCACGGATCCTGCTAGGATACCTCTAATGAAGTAACGTTGTAGTGAGAAGAATAGTGTTAAGGGTACTACGATAGAAATAAAGGCACCGGCTGTTAGAACATGCCAGTTCTGTCCGTAAGAACCAACCATATTAGCCAATCTTACTGTAACCGGAGCAACATCCTGAGTTCCCCCTAAATAAATCAAGGCAACCAATAAGTCGTTCCAGGTCCAGAGGAATTGGAATATTATCAGTGAGGCTAAGGCAGGTACGGACAGCGGTAAAGCCAATTTATAATAGACCGTCCACATGGAAGCCCCATCTATATAAGCTGCTTCAAATAGATCATCCGGCAGGTTGGAAAAGAAATTATATAACATAAATACCGCAAAGGGCATTCCATAGCCGGTATGGGCTATCCATAAAGCGACAAAAGTACCTGAAATATTTAAGAAATTAAAGATTCTAAGAATTGGTATAAAGGTCATCTGAAGTGGTATTACTAATAAACCTACTATAATACCATAGATGACCATCCGGCCTTTGAACCTTAATTTAGCCAATCCAAAGGCGGCAAAGGATGCAATAGTTACTGGTAAAAATGTTCCCATAATAGCAATAATGAAACTGTTTCTAAATGCTATATTCATATTGTTAACTGATAAGACTTTATTGTAATTTTCAAGAGTAAACTGAGTAAATTTAAGGGGGCTGTTAAGAACAGTCCACCACCCACTATTACTAACTTCGGAAGCGGGTCTTACAGAAGTGATTAATAATCCTATTGTAGGCAAGATCCAGATTAACATGATAGTTATCAATAAAACATTTACAATTGTTTTTGCTAACTTATTATCATTCATTATCCTTCCCCCCGCATTCTCTTAATATTTACAAAGATTACTGGCACGATTAACATGAAGAGAACTACAGCTATTGCACTGGCTCTACCGAAGTTTCTGTACTGGAACATTTCTTTATACATTCTGTTTGCAATAACCTCGGTACCAAAATTACCATTTGTCATAACATAAACAATATCAAATATCTTCAGTACATTAACTACCATGGTAGTTGCTACGACAGCAATGGTAGATTTCATATAGGGGAAGATTACAAATCTAAAGACCTGCCATTCATTTGCACCATCAACTTTAGCAGCCTCAATTTGTTCCTGCGGTATATTTTTATAGGATGCAGATAAAATCACCATACAGAATCCGGTCCACATCCAGATACCGACAAATATTAAGGCCAAATTATTAATCCAGGGTCCCTGTATTAGCCAACCGATCGGCTCCATCCCGAGAGATTGCAATATTTGATTGAGTAGACCGATTTGGTTAGAACCTGGAGGTCGGTAAGTGTAAACAAACTTCCATACTACACCAGCGCCAACAAAGGAAACAGCCATCGGCATGAAGATTATAGATTTTGCTATCTTTTCGTATTTAACTCTATCGGATAAAATAGCAAATAAAAGTCCTAAACCAACGGTAAATGATGTCATAAATATTAACCATAAAAGATTATTTCTAAAAGAGATAAGCATCATATCATTGGTAAAGGCATATATATAATTTTTGATACCGACAAATGCTTCTGAATCCGGTCCGAAAAAACTGATCACAAAAGTATGAATGGAGGGATAGAGTAACATCAGTCCAACAACAAAAATGGCAGGCCCTACAAAGAGGGCCACCCATTTTTTCTTACTTCTTTCCTGCATATATTAAACCTCCCGGCTTAACTTTAGTCTGTTGCTTCACCTGAGTTATATGCTTCATCAGCTTTACTTTCTAGATCTTGTAAGACCTTATCAAGATTATCTCCACTAACATAGTCGAGAATTGCTTGCCAGAATGCTCCAGATCCAATAGAAGCTGGCATGGAGTCAGAGGCATCAAACCTAAAGGTTTCGGCTTCATTTAAGAATGCTGCCATCTGTCTTGTGAGGTCATCGGGATAGACATTAGGATTAATTCTATTGTGAGTACCTAATTTACCTAGCTCACTTAACCAAATAGATTGAGCTCCTGGAGTGGTCATATATTTCATAAACTGTCTAGCTTCAGGGTTATCATTAATCATTGCCAGCATATCGGCAGCACCTAAGGCAGGTGTACCATATTCTTCATCAATTGGAGGTAGTGGGAAGAAGTTAAAGTCTTGTCCTGCTTCTAGTTCGGGATTGTTTTCTTTAATGAAGCTAGTAATAAAGCTTGCCTGACGGTGCAGTGCAGCTCTTGGTGGTTCACTGAATAGTGGATTGGGTGCATCGCCAAAGTTAGTTGATAAAACTGCTGTAGGTCCGCCGTAAACCATATCTGGATTTTTAGCATATTTACCGAATATTTCAAATGCGTTTTTGACACGATCATCGGTCCATGGAATATCATGTGCAACCCACTTATCATAAGTGGAAGGGTCTGTGGTTCTTAACATGATATCTTCGATCCAGTCTGTGCCGGGCCATCCACTAGCAGCACCTGATTCTAATCCGATAGACCAGGGAGTAATTCCGTCTTCCTGCATCTGTTGAGCTAATTGATCCATTTCATTCCAGGTTTCAGGAATTTCATAGCCGTTTTCTTCAAAGACATTTGGATTGTACCAGACTAGGCTTTTAGCGTCCGCAGCAATAAAGATTGCATACATACCGCCTTCATAAGTTGCTAGGTCAATCCATTTTTGGTCGAAATCTTCTTCCATATAATTCATGTTAAATACATTTGTAAGATCGACTAGGTCACCATCTTCAGCCAGATCTTTCATCATACCTGGCCCGGAGACAGCAACAATATCGGGTGGATTACCTGCTTCGAGTCTTGTTGTAAGGAGTGTAGGAAGATCTCTTGTACCTTCATACTGCACATCAATGCCTGAGGCTGCCTCAAATGGTTCGATCATTTTATTAAATGCATCGAGTTCACCACCGCCCCAGACTCCCATAACGGTAACTTTACCATCTTGTGCAGAAGCCTGAAGAGAGAAGAGTAAGAGACTTACCAGTAAAAACAATGTCAAACCAGTGGAAATTTTTCCTTTCATTGTTTTAAAACCCCTTTCTTTCTTTAATTTTGTTCCATCGTATATCTTATATTCTTGAAAAATTAAAAAAACCCTGCAAACTGAATAAATTCATTATCTAGGTGGATAATTGTATGAAAATTTTAAAAAATAAAAAAATAATTTAAATTTTAAGCAGGAATATTAAATTTTACATTGAAATAAATAATTAATGAAATGGTTTTCAGAAATCGTTTTCAAAAATGAGGGGAGAAATTATGAGTGCAAATATGAAGGATGTTGCAGAACTAGCTGGTGTTTCTTTATCTACGGTGTCCAGGGTTATCAATGACAGTAATCTAGTTAGTAAAGAGACAGCTTTAAAAGTAAAAAAAGCAATAAATGAATTAGATTATCAAATTAATGAATCGGCGCGAGCCTTAAGAACAAATATAAGTAATTTGGTGGGGATTGTTGGAGCAGGTATGGATAATCCTTTTTTAATGAAAGTTCTCAAAGGTATTGAGGCAGAAGCTATAAAGGAAAGCTATAATATTATATATGGTGATTCGGATGGTGAGTTAGAACAGGAGCTATACTATATTAATATGTTAAAACAAAAAAAGATTGATGGGCTTATCATTATTACAGCTAAATTTTCCGATGAATTAAAAGAAGCAATCCGGGCCAGTAATATACCAACCGTATTTGCCTCCGGCTATATTTCAGAACCTGATATAGCAGCAGTAACAGTTAATAATGTTAAGGCAGCTGAAGATGTTAGTGATTATTTATTTAGTCTAGGTGAATATTTTGCAATCATTAGGGGTCCATTTAGAGATTCAGTAGCTAGTGAAGAAAGAATGCAGGGAGTAAAAAATAAATATAATGAAAAAGGTATAGAACTAAAAGATAAGTATGTTGAAGAAGGTGATTTCACCTATGAAAGCGGCTATTCTGCTGCTGAGACCCTTTTCAAAAACAATGATGATATAAAATCTATCTTTGCTTTCAGTGATCAGATGGCGATTGGTGCGATGAGATACTGTTTTGACAATGGGATCAAAATCCCTGAAGATATATCTATTGTTGGTTTTGATGATATTCAAGCTGCACGTTTTATTAGACCTTCTCTAAGTACTGTTTTTCAATCCGGAACTGAATTAGGAACCGAAAGTATTAGAATATTATTAAAAATGATGAAAGGTGAAGAAATAGAAAATAACAAGATTTTTGTTCCCCATAAATTAATAAAAAGAGAGAGCAGTAAATAATAAGGTTTAGGAGGTGATTTTGAAAAGAAATTACATTTTAAAAAACAAGATACTATAAAATTTAAAAAGGAGGAATAATTTAATGAAAAGAAGTTTAACCATTCTGTTAGTATTTGGACTACTATTTACAATGAGTTTCAATGCACTAGCTCAGGATGATGTAGAATTGACAATTGCGGGTGGCTCTGTGGGTATTGAACTGGAGTTAACAAAAAAGGCAGCCAGAATGTTTGAAGAAAAACATCCGGGTGTTACCGTTAATGTATTAAGCACACCTGACCTTGCCAATGACCGTTTAGGTTTATATCTACAGTTCTTTGAAGCAGAAAGCCCAAAAGTTGATGTTTATCAGATCGATGTTATCTGGCCTGGCGACTTAGCTCAGCATTTCCTTGACTTATATGAATATGGCGCTAAAGATGTTGTAGACGATCATTTCCAAGCTATAGTTGAAAATAATACTGTTGACGGTAAATTGGTTGCTATGCCCTGGTTTACAGATGCAGGCTTACTCTATTATAGAACAGATCTATTAGAAAAATATGATCTGGAAGTTCCAGAAACCTGGGAAGAACTTGAAAGAGCGGCCAAAACCATCCAAACCGGTGAAAGAGCTGCTGGTAACCAGGACTTCTGGGGTTATGTATGGCAGGGTAATGCTTATGAAGGTTTAACCTGTGATGCTTTAGAATGGGTCTATTCTAATGGTGGCGGCACAATTGTAAATAAAGACAAAGAGATTACAATAAATAATGAAAAAGCTATTGAAGCTGTAAATATGGCTGCCGACTGGGTAGGACATATTTCTCCTCCTGGTGTTACCGGTTTAGTCGAAGAAAGTACCCGTAAAATGTTTGAAGCCGGTAATGCCGCGTTCATGCGTAACTGGCCATATGCTTATTCTTTAGGTAATGAACCCGAAAAAGTAATATCCGGCAAATTTGATGTTGCACCTTTACCAGCTGGAGACAGCGGAAGTGGAGCTGCTACATTAGGTGGCTGGAACTTAGCAGCCAGTAAATATAGTAATCATCCCGAATGGGCAGCTAAGTTAGCTCTATTTATGGCTGGACCAGAAGTGCAAAAATTACGCGCAACTGAAGGTTCCTTTAACCCAACTATTAAATCTCTATATGAAGATGAAGATGTTTTAGAAGCTAATCCATTCTTCGGTAAGTTATATGATGTTTTTGTTAATGCAGTAGCACGTCCTTCTACTCAAACTGCTCCAAAATATAACCAAACATCTGAACTCTTCTTCCAGTCAGTGCATAGTGTATTAACTGGTGAAGAAGATGCTGAAACAGCCTTGGCTTATCTTGAATTAGATTTACAAGATCTATTAGGATATGAAATTGCAGAATAAAAAGTTAATCAATTAGGTAATATTAAAGAGGACCTCCTTTAAGGAGGTCCTCGATTCTTAAATTAAGAGGAGGTAAAATATCATGGCAAAAGGTTCCAGTGACCTGTCCAAAAACGAACAAAAACTTGCCTATAGATTATTGATACCAGCTTTTCTCATCTTGATTATAATAGCGGTTTATCCTTTAGGTCAGGTCTTTTATTCCAGTTTTACTGATAAGGAATTTGCCAGTTCTGAACAAACAAATTTTATTGGTTTAGAAAATTATGATAAATTATTAAGCTTAACTATTAAAGAATTACCCCCTAAAATTAATGAGGAAACAGGGGAACCTGTTATTGATGAAGAAACGGGGAAAGTTGAATATGAAAGTCCTATTAGAGTATTACCCCGAAAACCTTATCTATATAGACCGTTAAATGAATTTAATATATTTGGTAATAGATATGTAATAGGTTCTGCCGATACAGATTTTATCAATTCACTTTGGAATACTATTATCTTTACGGTTGCTTCAGTTTTATTAGAAACAATATTGGGTTTAGGTATAGCTTTAGTAGTAAACAGTGAGTTTAAAGGTCGGGGAGTAATGAGAGCGGTTATGTTAGTTCCCTGGGCTGTCATCACAGTTGTATCAGCTCGAATGTGGGAATGGATGTTTGAGCCAAGTAGGATAGGATTCTTTAATATGTTATTTGAAAAATTAGGCTTTTCAAGTGGTAATACCGCCTTTTTATCAATGTCAGAATATCAATTACCCTCATTAATAGCTGTAGATGTATGGAAAACAACACCTTTTATGGCGCTATTAATTTTAGCAGGGCTTCAATTGATACCTAATGAACTATATGAAGCTGCTGAGGTAGATGGTGCTAATAAGGTTAGACAGTTCTTTACTATAACATTACCATTATTGAAACCGTCTTTAGCTGTTGCCTTAATATTTAGAACATTAGATGCTTTAAGAGTATTTGATGTTTTCCAAGTTATGCTAGCACAAAAAAGATATTCGATGGCAAGTTATAACTACTTCCAGCTAATTAGTGCTCGTAATATGGGAATGGCCTCAGCAATTGGTGTTATTATATTTATTTTGATATTTGCATTTGCAGTATTGTATATTAAAATGTTAGGAGTTGAGACCGAATGAATAAATTTAGAGAAAATCCAATCAAAAGGTCTTTGTTCTATTTAGTAATATTAATTATAGTAATTTATTTATTATTTCCCTTTTACTGGGCTTTAAATTCTTCTTTAAAATCTGAAAGTCAATTATCAATGACGCCCGCTACTTTTATTCCACGTGATCCTCAGACCAATGAAATTGATTTTCATTTAACAAACTATGAAGGTGTATTTGCCAGTGATAAATTTGTGAGAGGGTTATTTAACAGTTTAATTGTTGCCACCAGTACTACTATATTAGCACTTACAGCTGGTTCCTTTGCAGCCTTTGCCTTAGGTAAATTAAGATTCAAAGGAAAAACTCCTTCCTTATATATAATCCTGGCTATGACAATGTTTCCACAGGTAACTGTCTTATCAGGCTTATATGCTATCATAAATGCTTTAAACCTTGGGGCAAGATTCAGTATGATCTTAACTTATATGTTATTTACTTTACCCTTTACTACCTGGGTTTTAACTGCTTTCTTTAGAGAATTACCGATCGAGATCATGCAGTCCGCTCAGGTCGATGGTGCTACACCTTTTCAAACCTTTAGGTTGATACTTTTACCCTTAACTGCTCCAGCTTTAGTAACTACAGGACTATTATCATTTATTGCAGCCTGGAATGAATACCTATTTGCCTTAACATTTACAACCATTGATCCCTCAGCCAGAACCGTTCCGGTTGCCATTCAATACTTTTCTGGACAGTTTGCGCGGCAGGAACCATTTGGGGAAATCATGGCAGCTGCTGTAGTGGTTACGGTGCCAATTGTGGTCCTAGTATTGATCTTCCAGAGAAGGATAGTAGCTGGTCTTACTGCCGGAGCTGTAAAAGGATAAATAATATAACCAAACAATCAAGGAGGAAAATTTAGCATGGAACTATTAACTGATAATATTGTTAGCAGAAATAGATGGTCAATCGAAGAAACTAAATTTGATAGCGAACAAATTATAAATACGGGCAGTATTTTCCTAATTGGTAACGGCTATTTGGGGTATAGAGGAACATTAGCAGAATGGGACTCTGATCAATACGTGGGTTGTTTTATTACTGACACCTATGATAAAGCTGATGACAAATGGAAAGAGTTGACTAATGCCCCCAACCCTTTATATACCGAAGTTGAGGTTGGGGGAGAAACTCTTTCTATTTTTAATGAAGAAACCAAAAAGGATCATGATATTAAATTAGATCTTAAACACGGGATATATAAAAGGGAGAGCAACTGGCAGACAAAAGTGGGTATTGATGTTAATGTAAAAACAGAAAGATTTGCCAGCCTGGATAATATACATCTTATCCCGATGCAATATTCTATTACTACTGATAAAGATACTTGCATTAAATTAAAGACAGGTATTGATGGTGAGGTTTGGGATCTAAACGGTAACCATTTAATAAACCATAATACAGATTTTCAAGAGGGTTTATTATCAGTGCAGTCATATACTCAGGAAATGGGAATTGAACTTGATGTAATTGAAAGGATTAAGTTTTTAAATGATGTTGAATATAAAGAAGAAATTGTACGAGAAGATCAATCTATCTTCAGAGTTATAGAGTTTGAAATTAAAAAGAATGAAACTATTACTTTTTATAAAGTGGGAACAATCTATAGCAGTAATGATATAAAAACTCCTCATAAAACTGCAATAACTGATTGTAAAAAGGCTGTAAAGTCGGGCTATGAAGCCCTCAAGAAAGCAAACAAGGAAAAATGGGAAGAAATTTGGGATAAAACAGATATTAAAATTGAAGGTGATCCCGTAAATCAGACAGTTTTAAGGTTTAATTTATACCATAATATAATAGCAACTCCCCTCCATTCTGATGAACTTCCAATCGGAGCCCGCGGTTTATCCTGTCAAGCCTATCAGGGAGCCGCTTTTTGGGACCAGGAAATCTTTAATCTACCGATGTTTTTATTTACCAAACCTGATATTGCCAAAAACTTGTTAATTTATCGATATAAAACTCTTGATGGTGCCCGCCAGAAGGCTAAAAAGCTAGGTTATAAAGGCGCCTTTTATGCCTGGATTAGTGGTAAGACCGGGCAAGAACTCTGCCCCTCCTATTTTTTCAAAAATGTATTAACTGGCCGTAAGATTCACAATCATTTTAACGACTGGCAGATTCATGTTTCCCCTGATATAGCTTATATGGTTTGGTATTATTATCAAGTTACAGGCGATTTTGACTTCATTAAAAATTATGGGGCTGAAATAGTTTTTGAAGTAGCCCGCTTCTTGTATTCTCATAGTTATTATAAGATGGATAAAAATAGATTTGAATTTATCAGGTTGTTGGGGCCGGATGAATACCATGAAAACGTGGATAACAATGTATATACTAACTATATAAGTAAAAAAGCTTTAAAAATTGCTCTTACTTTTTATTTCAAATTAGAAAAAGAAAACCCTGAAGTCCTGAGTCATCTGAAAGGAAAGATCAATTTAAAAGAAAAAGAAATAATCGAATGGGAAAAAATGGAAGAGAGGGTATATATTCCTGCAGTAGATAGGGAGACCAAATTAATTGAACAGTTTGATGGTTACTTTGATTTAGAAGATGTTATCCCTGATGTGCTAGAAGACAGACTAATTGATGAACAGGAATACTGGGGCTGGCCTAATGGGGTAGCTGTCGAAACTCAGGTAATAAAACAGGCTGATGTTATTCAGCTTTTTAATATCACAAATGAATATAGTAAAGAAGTAATGGAAAAAAACTTCAAGTATTATGAACCAAGAACACAGCATGGTTCTTCTTTAAGTCCTTCTGCTTATTCAATTATTGCTTCCAAAGTGGGATTGAAAAAAGAAGCCTTTGACTTATTTGAAAAATCTTTGTTTATTGATATTGGTAATACAAATAAGGCAATTAGTGGAGGAACCTTTATTGGGGGAATCCATACAGCTGCCTGTGGGGCTGCCTGGCAAATAGTTGTAAAAGGGTTTGCTGGAATGGAAGTATTAAAGTATGGTATATTATTTAAACCAAATATCCCAGATAAATGGGATAGCTTTGCCTTTGATTTAACTTATCAAAATCAGGAAATAAAGGTTAAAATAGATAAAAGCAAGATATATTTAAATTCTGTTAAAACAAATAAAAAAGCAGTTAATTTTACAATTGACAAAAAAACCTATAAAATAAATCCTGAAGAATATTTAGAAATCAAATACTAACAAGTTTGAAAGGCAGGGAAAATATAATGGTTGAACGCAGATGGTGGAAAGAATCGGTTGTCTATCAAATATATCCGCGAAGTTTTAATGACAGCAATAATGATGGAATAGGAGATATACCCGGCATAATTGAAAAACTAGATTATATTAAAAAGTTAGGAATCGATGTAATTTGGCTCTGCCCTATATACGAGTCACCTAATGCTGATAATGGCTATGATATCAGTGATTACAGGGCAGTAATGGATGAATTCGGTGATTTAGAGGACTTAGAGAAATTGATCGCTGAAATTCATAAAAAAGATATGAAAGTTATAATGGATTTAGTAGTTAACCATACCTCTGATGAACATGAATGGTTTATAAAATCCAAAAAGTCAAAAGATAATCCCTATCGTGATTATTATATCTGGAAAGAAGGCAAAGAAGATAACCAGCCTCCTACTAACTGGGGCTCATTTTTTGGTGGTTCGACCTGGACCTATGATGAAAAAACAGAAGAATACTATCTACATCTATTTACAGAAAAACAACCTGATTTAAACTGGGAAAATAAAGAAGTAAGAGATAATATATATAAGATGATGAGATGGTGGTTAGATAAAGGCATAGACGGCTTTAGGATGGATGTAATCAATATGATCTCTAAAGACCAAAGTTTCCCCGATGGTAAAAAAGGCCCCAATGATGATTATGGGGATGGTACTCCCTATTTTATTAATGGTCCAAGACTTTATCAATACATTAAAGAGATGGGAGAAAATGTACTATTTGATTATGATATAATGACCGTGGGAGAAACCTTTAACTTTGGGGTAGAAAACGCCAAGAAGTTTGCTAAAGCGGATGGAAAAGATCTTCTTAACATGGTTTTTCACTTCGAATTGATGTCCGTAGACCGTCAGGATGAGGATAAATGGGTTAAAAAAGAAATAGACCTTACTGAAATAAAAGACATATATAAAAAATGGAATCAAGAATTATATGAAAAAGGTTGGAATGCGATATATCTAGGTAACCATGATCAACCGCGAATTGTATCTCGATTTGGTGATGATGAGGAGTATAGAGAAGAATCGGCCAAAATGCTGGCCACCATGATGATGACAATGCCCGGTACCCCCTATATTTTCCAGGGAGAGGAAATCGGGATGACAAATGTAGCTTTTGATGATATTGGAAAGTACAGAGATGTTGAAACCATCAATTATATGAGGATTCAAACCAGGAAAGGGCGATCTAAAGATAAGGTGATGGAAGAGATACATAGGGTAAGTAGAGATAACTCTAGAACCCCTATGCAGTGGAATGATAATCTAAACGCTGGCTTTACAAAAAGTACTCCCTGGATAAATGTTAATCCAAATTATAAGGAGATAAACGTTAAAAATGCTCTACAAGATAAGGATTCAATATTTTACCATTATCAGGACCTGATAAAATTAAGAAAGCAAAACCCTGCTTTAATATACGGCAGATACCTACCCATATTAGAAGAACATAAACAGATTTTTGCTTATAGACGTATATTTGAAGAAAAAGAGTTTCTTGTTGTGTTAAACTTCTTTGGTAATGAAGTTGAGGTATCTTTACCAGCAGAAATAAATTTAGATAAATATGAGCTAGTTATGAAAAATTATGAGAATAAAAATAAAAAACAAAACTCTCTGACTTTAAAACCATATGAGAGCCTTGTTTTTAAATTAAGCTAAACTTAAGATAGACCTATCATTATAGAAGCCTTCTTTATGTTTTTTCTGGAAAATTTCTAATAGATGGTTGATGGTCATATTTTCTTTGGTCTTACCGTTAACATCAAGGATAATTTTACCGCGGTTCATCATGAGCATTCTATTTCCAAACCTTAATGCATCTTTCATATCATGTGTAATCATTAAAGTTGTGACATTATGATTGGCAATAATTTGTTCGGTTAAGTCTTTAATCTTAATGGCTGTAGCCGGATCTAATGCTGCAGTATGTTCATCTAAAAGTAAGATTTCAGGTTCTATAATTGTAGCCATTAAAAGGGTTAAAGCCTGTCTTTGACCGCCTGAAAGTAGTTTTACCTTAGTGTTCAGTCTATCCTCGAGACCGAGGTCAATTTCAGATAGATGTTCTTTGATCTTCTTTCTTTTATATTTATTAATGGCCCATTTTAGAGAAAGTTTAGAATTTTTATTAAGGGCCATTGATAAATTTTCTTCTATAGTCATCTCAGGTGAAGTTCCCATCAAGGGGTCTTGAAAGACCCTCCCGATAAAATTAGCCCGTTTGTACTCAGGCATATCGGTAATATTTTTATCGGACAGTATAATATCACCTTCCGTTAAGTTGAATACCCCGGCGATACTGTTTAAAAGGGTAGACTTACCTGCCCCATTTCCTCCCACGATTGTAATGAAATCACAATCTTTGACTTCCAAATTTACATCTATTAAAGCCTTTGTTTCATTACACGTATTTATATTAAAAGTTTTGCTTACATTAATCAGTCGTAACATTTAACTTCCCTCCCACTATACTCTTAATTTTTGGTGCTGAAAGAAATACTATAACAATTAAAGCGGTTAATAATTTAAGATCAGAAGCAGCAAAACCGCTCATTAATGCGAATGAAATACTGGCTCTATATAAGATAGAACCGATGATAATACCTGGAATAATGAAATTCAAACTGTCCTTACCGATAATTACTTCCCCGATTATGACTGAGGCTAGTCCTGCTATAATTGTACCTATCCCCATGCTTATATCGGAAAATGATTGATATTGAGCTACTAAAGAACCAGAGAGAGCCACAAAACTATTAGCTAAAATAAGTCCAATCATTTTGATATTTTCAGTGTTAATTGCCATACTTCTTACCATTGCGGGATTATCTCCAGTTGCTCTAACAGCATAACCCAATTTTGTTTTTAAAAATAAGATAAGGGTAATCAAAACTGCTATTACAACAATTAATATTAAAACTAATTCTTCATAATTTGTGACTTTAAAGGGAACTTTAAACAAATCAAAAATTGTATTATCAGATAAAAGAGGAATATTGGGTCGTCCCATTATTCTTAAGTTTATAGACCAGAGACAGGTCATTGTTAAGATTCCTGACAACAAGGGAGCAATTTTAAGTCTCGTATTTAAAAAACCTGTAAATGAACCTGCGATACCTCCCGCAATTGTAGCAAACACAATTGTTAAGAAGGGATTGTATCCCAAAATAATAAGTCGGGAGGAGACAGCAGCCCCTAAAGTGAGGCTGCCGTCTACAGTTAGGTCTGCAAAGTCCAGTATTCTGAAAGTAATGTAAACCCCAATAGCCATAATCCCATATATTAAACCTTGTTCTAAAGAAGTGATTAAAAAGCCGATGTCCATAGTAAAACCTCCAATGTCTTATCCTATATTATTCAAATAGTATATCTATTTCTCCCTCTAGGCTACTTGGTATTTCTAGGTTAAAATCTTCAACTGACTTCTTATTTACTATTAGCTGTAGGTTTTTAGAACCGGTAATTGGGATTGAGGCTGGATCTTCTCCATTTAGCACTCTGGCTGCAATTTGACCTGTTTCCTTACCTAATGTGAAATAATCTATACCTCGAGTTGCAATTGCTCCATTTTCTACCTCTCCTTTTTCAGCTGCAAAGACAGGCACATTATTTTCCTTAGCTATTTTCATAATTGAGGGTACAGCTGATGCGATTGTGTTATCTGTGGGTAAGTAGATGGCATCTACCTTACCGACAATAGAAGAGGTCGCTAAGGTTACTTCACTGGTATTAGTTACTGTACCTTCTACAATTTCGAGGCCCATATCAGCTGCAGCTTCTTTCGCTATGTCTACCTGGACAACCGAATTGACTTCACCACTATTATATAAAATACCGATCTTTTCTGCTGATGGTACAAATTGTTTGATTAATTCCAGCTGTTTAGCAACGGGATTCATATCTGTGGTTCCGGTTATTGGTTTACTTTTATTTTCTAGATCTTCAACCAGTCCGGCCGCCACAGGATCTGTAACAGCTGTAATAACTAGAGGAGTATCGGTTAAAACCCCTGCTGCGGATTGTGCATTAGGAGTTGCTATTGCTAAGACGAGATCAAGATTTTGTCCTTTGAATTTTTGAGCTATGGATTGAGTTGTTGAGAAATCGGCCTGGGCATTTTCAAGATTTATCTCAATATTTTCTCCCACTACAAATCCAGCCTCACTTAAACCTTCGATAAAACCTTCCCGAGCTGAATCTAAAGCAGGGTGTTCAACAAATTGAGATATACCTATTTTAAATACCTTATCCTGAGCTTGAGCCGACATGTGAAATGAAAACATAAAAAGCAGAGTTAATGAAATGAAAATAGATACTACAATTAGAGATTTCTTACCATTAATTACCATTTTGCATCTCTCCTTATTTTGTTTTTGGTGTTTGGTTTTTTGGAAAGAGAAATTTGAGAAAATAAAAAAACACTCCTGGAAGGAGTGTTTAAAGACATAGAAATACATAGATATTTCCTATTTATTTCTCCTACCATACTACCATATTACCAGTTTTGATTTTTTTCATTATACACATTATTTGAGCAATTGTCAAGAAATTAAAGAAGAATTATAACTAATTAATAGTTCTGTGACTTAAACCAACAGCAACTTCGTTTAAGTTAAGCATGCCAACTCCAAAAAAGATGGCTACTACAAGGTGATCTTCCTTGCGGGCAATTCCAATTTTGCCTCCGATATTTAATCCGACTGCACTTCCCATGATTTGTTTTAAAGCTTCATGGGTTGCACCTGCTACTGCTCCCTGATTGGAATGAGTTTCATTGATTAAATCTTCGCGGCGGGCAGCAATAACTGCATTTTCAATGATTTTTTTAACAGATTTATTGTATTCGCCACCAAAATCAATTGCTGCAGTTTTTATACCCTTATTATCAAGATACTCTTTTTTTAGTCTGTTTTCTTCCTGTCGGTCTGAAATAGCTAATCTTAAAGCTGCTTTGGCAATCTTAAGGCTTTGTTCCATTTTGTAAGCCTCCTACTTATATTTACTTTAATTATATTTTATTTATAAAATTATGTCAATTGGATGTGTGTTTTAATTTACTTGAAAATACCACCTTTATCTGATATATTTTACCTAAGATAAACAAGTTATGTTAAAAATAGTTTGATTTACAGCCCTAACTATTAAAGTAATACTTGATTGGAAAATATAAGAAGAAAGTAAATATTTTTATTGATAATTAAAAGATAAACACCAGGCTGCAAGGAGGTATTAAAAGGAACTTTAAAAGGGGGAGTATTAATGAGTAATAAAGAATTAGAGGTAATCAAAGAAGCTATTTTAAATGAAAATGAAGGTTATCAGGTTTATTCCATGGCGGCGGAAAAAATAAGTGATGAGGAAATAAGTAAATCCTTTGAAAAATTAGCCGATGAGGAATTAAAACACATTGAATGGTTAAAAGAACTTTATGAAAGTTTTGAAGGAAAGCGAGATATTGAATTTTCCGCGGATGAGATAACAGCCCCGGATAAAGAAAGACTATTTAAAATGGAAAAGATAGAGAAAGAAAATCTATCATTTGCTCTTTCAGTCTTTGGAATCGGTGTTAAAATGGAAAAAGAAGCAATTGAATATTATAAAAATGCTGCCAGTGATACTGAATCGGAAGAAGCCAAAAATCTTTATAAAAAGATAATTGAATGGGAGTACCAACATTTAAACTTCTTCCAGGAACAGTATGATATGCTGAGAGAAGACTGGTGGGCTGAACAGAGTTTTGAACCCTTCTAGAGAAAATGAAAGGCCCTGCTTTTTATTAAGCAGGGCTTTATCTGTGCGACGGGCAGTCGCACTTGTTGTTAGAATAACACGAATTAACTGTTAAA
>CAZGMM010000018.1:0-29934 GCA_964526845.1 uncultured Halanaerobiales bacterium
CTTAATTATCTTTATTCTTGATTAAAATATAAAAATCCTTTAATCTTATATACATAGAATGTTAATATGTTTATTAATATATAGAAATTAAGCTGGGAGGTAGATTTGAATGTTAGAATGGTTAGCTGGTTTTAGTCCTATAACACAAGCTCTTTTTGCCACCCTTTTCACCTGGTTTCTAACTGCTTTAGGGGCAGGCTTAGTCTTCCTTTTTACCGATGTGAAAAGAGAAATACTTGATGCAATGCTGGGTTTTGCAGCTGGGGTAATGATTGCAGCTAGTTATTGGTCACTTCTAGCCCCTGCCATCGAAATGGCAGAAAATCAAGGGTATACCCCCTGGGTTCCGGCCGTCTTTGGCTTTTTATTAGGGGGAGCATTCTTGTATCTAGTAGATAAAACCCTACCCCATCTCCATTTAGGCTTAGAAGTAGATGAGGCAGAAGGTATCCATACTACCTGGCAGCGGAGTGTATTATTAGTATTAGCTATCACACTCCATAATATTCCAGAAGGTTTAGCCGTGGGAGTAGCTTTTGGTGCAGCATCTTTTAATCTCCCCTCAGCCTCTCTGGCCGGAGCAACTGCTTTAGCTTTAGGGATCGGTATTCAAAACTTTCCAGAGGGTACTGCAGTATCCGTGCCCCTAAAAAGAGAAGGATTCTCGGCCGTAAAAAGCTTTAATTATGGACAGCTGTCCGGAGTAGTTGAACCAATTGCAGGTGTAATTGGCGCCTGGGCAGTCTTAAGTATGCGTCCCCTGCTGCCTTATGCTCTCTCTTTTGCAGCCGGTGCCATGATATACGTTGTAATTGAAGAATTAATCCCAGAATCTCAATCTGAAGGTACTGATATTGCAACCATAGGGGCCATGATCGGTTTTTCAATAATGATGCTTTTAGATGTTGCCCTTGGTTAATCAAATATTATTCTAAAGAAAAAGCACCTGGTTAAACCAGGTGCTCTAGCTTCTTGTTTTTTCAGATATTATTGATTACCACCGGGTCCACCTTTTAGGTTCATCGGTTTTAAGCTGGGATCAAATTCTTTTTTCCTTTTGATAACTTCCCGGGCTATCTTTAAAAATTCCCGACTTATATCATCATTACTATTTTTATCTACAACCGGATTACCTTTATCCCCACCTTCTCTTACGTGTGTCATGAGCGGTAGCTGTCCTAACAGGTCTACACCCAGTAATTCAGCGAGTTCTTCCCCGCCACCTTTACCAAAGATATATTCCTTATTACCACATTCTGAACATTCATAGTAGGCCATGTTCTCTACAATACCTAAAATATCTGAATCCATCTTTTCTGCCATGTGTCCGACACGACCGGCCACATTGGTAGCGGTAATTTGTGGAGTTGTTACAATCATGGTTCTGGCGTGAGGTAACTTCTGCATGATATTTAAGCTCATATCTCCAGTACCAGGTGGTAAGTCCAGTAAAAGATAATCCAAATCACCCCAGAGTACATCTTTAAAGAACTGCTGTAGGGCTCCTAAGAGTAAGGGACTCCTCCAAATGACGGGATTTTTCTCATGGACAAAAGAACCCATTGAGATAACTTTTACTCCCATCTTTTCAGCGGGATGAATCAATTCAGATTCCTGTTCTACTTTTACCTGTTCTTCTAACCCGATAATACGCGGAATACTAAATCCGTGTACATCAGCATCTATAATTCCAACCTGCTTACCTTCTTTTTGCAGGGCAATTGCTAAGTTGGCAGTCACGGTAGATTTACCGACTCCCCCTTTGCCACTGGCAATTGCTATTATTCCATCATTAATTGATCCGTTTTCTAATTTTATCTTTCCTTCACTAACTGTATACATTTTTATCCTCCTTTTCATTCCATGATCCTTTCATATTTTTTACTCGTCAATCTATATAAGATGAAGATGATTATAAATATTAAGATCGTGGTTACGACTGAATCATATATGGAATTAAATCCAATATTTAATATAGTTCCGACCGTAACGGCAGTTGCTACCATAACTCCGGCCGATTTTAACATATTTCTTAAGCCTAATTCTCTAAAAAGGACTATAAAGGTCGCCACACAGGGGAAATAGACGGTTAAGATAGTACTTGAGATAACCATCTGTTTCACCGTTAAATCAAGGGGGGCTAACATCCCCATCGCCAGATCTTTTCTTAAAAAACCCATCAGCAGGGCTGAAATAACATCTTTGGGCAGCCCAAAAAGGACTGAAAATGCCGGGCCAATAACTCTAGTTAAAAAGTCAAAAAACCCGAGTGCATATAGTGCATTAACGGCTAATACACCCATTAATACAAAAGGTATAGCTTCTTTTAAGAAATTAGTAATCCTCATCCATAATTTTTTGATTACAATATCAAAAATAGGCAGTCTGAGAGTTGGTATTTCAATTAGTAAGTCACTGCTGTAACCCGGCAGGAAATAATTTAATAAAAGTCCTACAAAAATCCAAACTATGAACAGGGCAGCAAAGACAAAAAATACGTAAATACCGCCAAAAGCACCTACTAGACCTATGATCATAGCAGTCTGCGCCATACAGGGTATCGAAATAGACATTAAAGTACTGGCGATAAACTGCTCTCTTTTGCTATCTAAATTCCGGGCGGCAAGTGCAGCCGGAACATTACAACCGAAACCTAAAATCATAGGTATTATTGAAAAACCATGTAAACCAACTTTATGCATTACGTTATCCACCAATACGGCTAATCTAGGCAGATAACCGGAATCTTCTAAAATACTTAAAACAAAATAAAAAGAAATAATATATGGTAATACCGCTGCAAACGGAATATAAATACCGGTAGTTAAAAGTCCGAAAGACTGTTCAAAATCAATCTGTCCATTTACCAATTGACCTATAAATAGATCATGTAAAAATGAACCTTCTGTTAAAAACTGGCTGATCTCCATTAAAAAACGCTGATAAGGTCCTTCAAAGAAAGGATTTGCTATGTAAGCAATTAACCCTTCCCCTATAAACCTTATCACCATAAATGTCAGATATAAGACCAAGACCGCAATTGGAATCCCAGTCCAGGGTTTTAAGGTATATTCCTCCATGATTTCTTTGGTAGAGTGGTGTTTAGGGTCAATATGCTGGACATCATTAATAATATGACCGATCTCTGCCCATCTTCCTTCGGCCGGCCTTTTGTTAAAGTCCTTAACCTCTCTATAATCCAAATAATCTAAAGCTTTTTTAAGACCGTTACCGGTGGTAGCCACGGTCGGAATCACAGGAACTTTGAGTTCGTCTCTTAGTTTTTCCAGGTCGATATTGATTCCCTTATGGTGGGTTTCATCCCACATATTTAAAAGCACCACAACCGGTATATCCTGTTCTAAAAGCTGTAAAGTTAAATTGAGGTTCCTCTCCAAGTTCGTGGCATCAACTATATTGAATACTAAATCTCCTTCTTTTAACATCTCTACCGCAACTTCTTCCGCTTTATTAGTAGGATCTAGGGTATAAGTGCCGGGGGCGTCTATTAATTCCACATTTTTACCATCATGTTTAAATAGCCCTTTTTTATATTCGACTGTGGTACCGGCATAATTAGAAGAAGTAACACTGGTACCGGTTAACCTAGAAAAGATTACACTTTTGCCTACATTAGGATTACCCATTAGAATGACTTTCATCCTATTTACCAACCTTTACCATAATCTTTTCTGCCATACCTCTTCCGATGGCTACACGCGAACTATTATTTATCTGAATTGTAATTGGTCCTCTTAATACCATATCACTAACTTTTTTAATGCTTTTCCCTTTTCTTATTCCGAGGGAATCTAACTTTTTACGTAACCTTTCTCCCCCCCTAAAATCGTGGACAGTTCCCCTTTCACCAGCCTTTAGACTGGCTAAAGTAACTATTTGGGCTTTCACTGTTACATCATCTCCTGAAAGTATATTGATATTCATTCTCATTTGGACACATCTCTATCTTAACACAACTTATAGATTAGTGCAATAATATACAACCATCCTTTCTATCAGTAAAAAAGGCAGTCAGCATCACGATGGAAACTATGATAAAGGTTAAGGTATAACCTAAAAAGTTAATTAAAACTCCACCGGCTAGAGGTAAGACTATGATTAAAATATTCAAACTGTCTCTAATACCTAAATAGACTGTCCTTTTATCTTCCGGGGCAATATCCAGTAAATAAGGTAGAAAGCCAATTTTACGACCGCTCATCACAAAACCAACTAAAAAGAATAGATACTTATAAATACCGGGGTTCATCTGTCCTGCTACTAAAGCTAAGATGGGTATTATCCCACCTAACAAGATACAAACTCTAACTACATAGCGGGCGCCCTTTTTATCACCAATATATCCCCAGAAAATATTAGAAGTTATCATACCTGCGATCTGAAATAAGAGGAAGGTGCCGACATATTCACTTGCCAAATTAAAGGTATCTTTCGCATATACGATATAAAAGGGTAAAACCATCAAACTAAAACTGGACATGTTTTCTATTAAAACAAATTTAAGAAATTTGGGATCATTCTTTAATAAACTGGGTACCCTTTTTAAAAACTTAATTAATTTTAACCTTTCTTCACTTATGGGAGAAGGTTCTTCATCAATCATCCAAAATGAGAAAGCTGCTATAATCAACCCCAAAAAACCAATGGAAAGTAAGATACTGTAATTATTAGGAAAAGTATATTTACCGGGTGTAAAAATATATTTAACAATTAATCCACCGGAAAAAGCCATAATTGAAGCAACAAACTGTTTTGAGGCAAAGATCTTTTCTCGCTGTCCTTTCGTAGTGAGCTTTCCGATGATTTCATTATAAGAAAGTGAAGCAAAACCCCCACTAATCGAAAACATGAATATCCAGATAAAAAAGAATATGATTACTGTACCGGGATTATCCTTACCATAATAATATGTGGTCAAGGCCATTCCCAAAAATGAAAATGCCCTTAAGTAAATACCGGTTATTAATACTTTCTTTTTATACTTAACATAACTTAAAAAATGGCTGAAAATTATATTAAAAAGCCGCGGTACTCCCAAAATCATTGAATAAAGGAGGCCAAAAATTATTTTTGAATCGATTAATTCTGATATTAATGAAGGTAATACTGTATTTAAATCAATCATTGACATGGTAAGAGCCAAAAAGGCTCCATGCCAGAGGAAAATAAAGTAAACTTTTTTATTATTTATTTTAATTTTGATTCCCTCCCCAAGTTTTAATCATTTGTATACTATCAGAGTACTTTTCTAAAATCTGTAAAGTGATTACATAATTATATAATATTTAAGAGGGAATATTTATACTTACGTTATTAAAAAAAGACTTAACCTCTTATTTTTATCAGGTTAAGCCTTGTTACTAAAATATTGTATATTAATTATCGTTTTGAGTCATTAAATTTTCATTATCCAATAAACCCATTAACACTGCCGAATAGACAGTTGCCAGGTCATTGAATATGACATGCACCCAAAAACCGATTAAAACTGCAATAATTATTTTTTTGTATTTATTATGGACACCCCAGGCATTTCTGGCTATTGTATAAAAAATCCAACCAAAAAAGAAGAATCCACCAATTAACCCCCAGCCAGATATAATATTTAAATAGTTATTATGAGGGGTCATAGCCTGGATATCTTCTCCCGGGACTTTATAGTTTGGATATACATTGTGAAAATTACCCGGACCTACTCCAAAAAATAGATGGTCTTTAATCATAAGGAAAGTACCTTCATATACTTTTAAACGCTGGGCATTACTCCTATTTTCCAAAGAAAATATGGAGAGGACTCTTCGGTAAAACCGATTATTGGTATAAAGAGCTAAGATCACAATAGATGAGATTACTGTTATCACTTTCCAGGATAAAAATATTGATAAAAGAAAACTACCGGCTGCCGTGCCTACCATAGCTCCTCTTGAACTAGATATAATTAAAGCTCCCAGGTTAATAACTAAATAAAGAAGATAGATAAGTTTTGCTTTTTTATTTTTTATAACAAATAAAAAGCCTAAAGCACCAATGATACCAGCCTGAATTAATACCCCCAGACCATTATCTCCTATACCCATAATATCCGCTCTGCCTTGTCCATTGATTATTATAAATCCTTTATAGGCTATTTTTAACGAAAAATAACGTGCAATTATAGTTATTAGGCCTAAAATTGTGGTTCCCCTAATTACATCTTTTAAAAAAATTACAGGATTATCAATAAAATATTTACCCATTATATAAAACCAGATAAATACAAATGGTATTAAAAATGCAGGTATTGCTTTGGAAACATTGGAGGCAGTGGTTGTACTAATTACCCCCGCTAAAAACAAACCTGCCCAGAAATATAGGTTAATCCTATTCCACTGGGCATTTTTTAATCTCTTTCCCCTCAGAGAAGAAAGAACCACCAAATTTAATAAATTAAAGGCGGGATTTATATTTATGGTAAAACCCATTATGCGTTCCCATATTTTAGCCAATTTCTTCATCATTTCACCTCATTAAATAAAATCGTATATTAAATCTGCTGTTTTATCTACGGCTCCCCGCTCTCCCATTCTCTTTTGGCCGGCGTCACTTCTCTTTTTATATTCCTCTTCGTCTTCTAATAATTCTAAAAGTGAATAGGCGATATTTTTAAAGTTTCTATCTACAAATTTTACCCCTTCTCCCAGGAGTCTTTTTTGATCGGCGGCAAACTCAAAATCAAACTGGGCCCCTGTACCTGGAAAAGTAATTACAGGTTTACCCAGACCGGCTGCCTGTTCATTAGCGGTACCGGCCATCCCCAAAAACAATTTAACCTGGTCAAGTACATCTCCAAAACCATTATATATAATCGAAATTACACTTAAATCGGAAGGGGATTTGATCTGGAGTCGGACATGTTCATCTCCTGATTCTATTATTTCCCAATTTACTTCTTTTAGTTTTTCTTTTAATTTATCAATTGAAAAGTTCCCTGCAACTGCAGTCAAGAAATCATACTTATTTCTTTTTAAGGCTTCCAGCTCTTCAATTACTTTAATAAAATCCAGCATATTATCATATGCTTCTACCCGACTACCTGGTAATATTCCAATTTTAATGCTATCTTCTCTTAGATTAAAATCAATATTGTTTATTTCAAAACAGTCCATCATTAAATTTCCATTAAACTCTGTATTAATACCGTAAGCCTGTAGGTCGTCTTTGGTTTTTTCATCTCTGGGTAATACCAGGTCGGCATATTTTTTCATAAGGTATTTTTCAACTTTATAATGCCCATCGATATATTCGGACTTGGCGGTCGGTAAGAAGATAATCTTACCACCCGTAAAAAGTCCGGTTAATAAAAGAATATATACATCCCCTATTACGATTGATACATCCGCATTGTTTTTCTGCTTCCTTAACGCCTTTATATGTTTGAAGGTGTTAGTAAATAGACCACCCTTAATGTCAGATAACAGATTTTTAAAGCTGTTCCTGGCAAATCCGCCGCTGGGGAGACTTTCGAGCGGACCTAGTATATCTACCGGTAGGGCTTCGAATCTGCTGCCTTCCCCTACTATTGGCAGGACAGAAATATTAAGATTATTTTTTTCTTTATTAAATAATGACTGTATTAAATTTGCTGCTATTAAATCTTCTCCATGACCATTACTAACAAACATTATATTTTTTTGGTTTACCATATTATCATTCCTGTTCAAATTGGGATTTGTACAGTTTATAATAGTAACCTTTGTTTTCAATAAGTTCTTCGTGCTTACCTTTTTCTACTATTTCGCCTTCTTCAATCACAATAATCTTATCCGCATTGATTATGGTAGACAGGCGATGAGCAATAACAAAAGTTGTTCTATCTTTAATCAATCTTTCTAAGGCTTCTTGGATTAATGACTCTGATTTTAAATCTAAAGAAGAAGTAGCCTCATCAAGTATTAAAATTTTATGGTCTGTCAAGAGAGCTCTTGCAATCGATATTCTTTGTTTTTGGCCGCCTGAAAGCGAAACTCCTCTTTCTCCCACCTCTGTATCATAGCCATTATCAAAATTTGAAATAAACTGATGGGCATTTGCCTTTTTAGCTGCCTCAATTACTTCTTCTCTTGACTTATGGCTGGCACCATAAGCAATATTATCTGCAATAGTACCTTTAAATAAAATTGTTTCCTGGGGTACTATACCTATCTGTTTTCTTAATGAATCAATTTTAACATCTTCGATATTTATGCCATCTATTCTTATTTCTCCTGAGTCAACATCATAAAAGCGTGGTATTAAGTTAACAAGAGTTGTCTTACCGGCTCCACTATGACCAACGAAAGCGACCATCTCTCCCTGATCAATCTTTAAATTAATATCAGTTAGGACTTCTTCCTCCTCATTATAACTAAAGGAAATATCATCAAAAACAACTTCCCCTTCAATAGCAGGCATCTCAACCGCATCTTCTTTTTCAATTACTTTTTCATCTACTTCCAGAAGTTTAAATATTCTTTCTGCTGCTCCAACTGCTTTCTGCATCAGGTTATAACTTTTACTTAATATATTTATTGGACTAACTAATAAACCTATATAACTGATAAAAGTAACTAACTCTCCTGTGGTCATAGAACCATCTAAAACTTTATGGCCTCCATACCAGAGAAAGGCAGCCGCTCCCAGTGAAATTATAAATTCAACCACAGGGGTAATAGTAGCTTCTACCTGTACTCCCTTTAAATTTTGTTCTAAGGTACGTTCATTAGCTTTAGAAAACTTTTTGATTTCCTTGTCTTCATTATTAAAAGCTTTAACTATTCTAACAGCCGATAAAGTCTCCTGTAAAATATTGGTGACATTACTCATTTCATCTTGTATTTTAGTGCTAATAGATCTCATTTTAAATCCAAATTTATTGATAGCATATGTTATCAAAGGTATTATCAAAAATGAAACAAGAGCTAATTTCCAGTCTATGTATAATAAAAAGCCTACAATACCTATAATCATAACCGGCTGTAATACCATATTAGAAAGGCCATTTATTAAACTGTTTTGAATTACATTCACATCATTAGTAATCCTAGACATTAAATCTCCAGTGGTCTGCCTTTCAAAAAAACTTAAAGATAATTTCTGCAAGTGTTGGTATAAGTCTTCTCTTAAATCTACTACTACATGCTGACTCATACCCGAAATTAAATATTTCTGAGTATAATTAAAAATTCCCTTAAGAAAATACATTAATACTGCTCCACCAGCTATATAATTTAATATTACTTCATTACCATTTATTAGTACATCATCAATTAAGAATTTAAATAACCAGGGTATTAGTAATCCTATTATCCCTACTAAAAGTAGGCATATAAATCCTCCTATTAATTGTCCCAAATAGGGGCGCATATATTTAAACATCTTATTATATATTTTCAATTTAAATACCTCCAAAGGATATTATATAATAATATTGTGCTAACCTCAATCAATAATTGAATACTATGTATTATTGATATATAATAATTAGGGAATATAAATTAAATTGGAGTGTATATATTATGGATTCAAAAATATTAATCAGCATAGTAATTCCTACTAGAAATCGGAAAAATATCCTAAAAAAATGTTTAGTAGCTTTAAATAATCAAAATTATGATTTTAATAAATTTGAAATTGTCATAATCGATGATGGTTCCAATCAAAACAATAAAAAAATGATTGAAAATCTAAATTTAAAACCCGAAGTAAAATACACTTATCAAGAACACGCCGGTCCGTCTACTGCCCGTAATAACGGTATAAAAAAGGCTCGAGGTAAATATATAATATTTATCGATGATGATATAATTGTAAATAAAGAATTTATTAAAAGTCATATTGAAAAACTAAAAAATAATGATAGAGTAATTGTCCATGGACCTGTAATATATACTAATGACCTCAACAACCCTACTTCAGCAGAAAAAAAGATGAGGGATTTCTCAAATGCTTTTTTCGCAACTGGAAATGCTTCTATAAAAAAAGAATATCTTTTAAAAGCAGGTTTATTTAATGAAAGGTTTAAGGAATATGGCTGGGAAGATCTAGAATTCGGTCAAAGATTAAAAGAATTAGACCTTAAAACAGTTAAGGCAGAAAATGCTATAGGCTACCACTTAAAATACAAATTTTCTATCGAGGACATTCAAAAGATTAGAAATAGAGAAAAACAAAGAGGGAAAATGGCAGTTTTATATCATGAAATTAATCCTTCTTTTGCAGTTAAATTTTCTACACTTTACTGGAAACCATTAATATTAATACTTGAAATTCTTACTTTAGGAAATTGGCCTCAAAAAAATATGATAAAAAAAATAGTGGAATATTTACATAAAAAAGATAATAAGCATTTAAGAAATTTTATTCTATATTTTATTAAACTTGATGCTTATTTAACTGGTTTGAAAGAAGGTTATAATTAATATCAATTTTTATTAAATGTCCAAAACCTATTACCACTGAAATTAATAATTATAGCAAAACCCATTGCTATTACTTCCGCATAGATTTCCTGAAAAAGATAATTTTCCACTAATATTCTCATAATGATCAACTTTATTGTTAACGCTAAGATATTAACTATTATAAACTTAGTTAAAACACCTATTGAATGTTGATGTTTAAATGTCCATCTTAAATTCCAAAAATAACTATTCACTAAGCCCATAAGATAACCAAATGTACTAGCAATTATGTAATAAATTCCAAAAAAATTAAATATAATATAAAAAGAAAAAATAGATACTATTGTATTTGAGAGTCCAACAATTGAAAATTTAATGAACTTTATTATATCATTCTTCCACATTTTTTTTGTCCTCATTAAATCCATACTTTTCTTTTATAATATATTGGGGCCTATTCTTAAGTTCTTTATAGATCCTACCAATATATTCCCCCAAAATCCCAAGAGTTAAAAGTATAATTCCTCCTAAAAATAAATTTGATACCATAATTGAACTCCAACCCTGTATAGTTTTTTCTGTAAAATACTTTAAATATATTATTCTTAATATATATATGAAACTAGCTCCTGAAATTAATATCCCTAATAATGTGGCTATCTTAAGAGGAACTGTTGAAAAAGAAGTAATACCATCCAGTGAGAATTTTATCATTTTTGACAATGAATACCCCGTTTTGCCAGCATTTCTTTCATCTCGGTCATATTCCACATAGGTTTGATTAAATCCTACCCAAGTAACCAATCCCCTGATAAAACGATTTTTTTCAGGCATATTATTTAATTGTTCTACTACCTTTCTGCTCATCAATCTATAATCACCAGTATCTAAAGGAATATCTATTTCCGAAATAAAATCTAAAAATCTATAAAATATTTTTGCAGTTTTCTTTTTAAAAAAACTTTCCCCCGCTCTGTTTTTCCTTTTTGCATATACTACATCATAACCATTTTTATATTTCTCATACATATCTATTATTAATTCAGGAGGATCCTGTAGATCTGCATCTATTATTACAGTTACTTCACCAACAGTATATTCAAGACCCGCAGTAACAGCAACCTGATGTCCAAAATTCCTAGAAAAATCCAATAATTTTATATTACTATCCCTATTTATTAATTTTTTTATATATTTTACAGAATTATCATCACTGCCATCATTAACAAATATAATCTCATAATTAAGGTTCATCTTATCTGATATTACATTTGTGAGTCTATCATATAAAGAAAAAATATTTTCTTCTTCATAATATATGGGAACTACCACCGAAATATCTTTACTCATAATTATTTATCTCCTTTAAAATTTTTAATAACCATCATATTTTTATATTCTTTAATTATTTTAAGATACTCAATTTCATCTTTGATATTTTGATAGTCTGCTTCATCTAAATAGGCATATACAAAAGAATTAGTTTTTAAATACTTTTCCAGTTTCTTTATATCTCTAATATATTTAACTTGTGTTTTAGAATAAAATACCAAACTTGCAGGTTCCATTGCAAGCGAACTAACAACTTTATAATTACTACCTAAATTATCAGGTATCGCATTTGCTAATGTTTTAGCAGGTTTAAATTCCTCTGTTAGGGGAAGGACCATAGTAATTATTAAAATTAAAGAGATATATGCTATAAAAATATATGTCAAAAGAGCTCTGTATGTTTTCCCCTTCCAAAAATACACTGAAAAACTTATTAAACCTCCTACTATAAATATAATTGGAAAATATATTAAAATATCTAAAACTTTTATATATTCACTAAGCTCATTTTCAACCATTGGTCTAATATAATTAATACCAAGCAGCATAATTAATCCAATTAATAGAATTATTGAATTAGATATAAAAAACTTTTTTATTCCCTTACTAGTTTCAATTAACTTATCCCACCAAGTCGCAATTAAGATCGCAAAAGCAGGATATGTTGGCAAAATGTATCCTGGTAGTTTAGTACTAGCAATACTAAAAAATACAAAAATTACTAAAATCCAACTAATTAATAATTTATACTTGTCTTTATAACTTGACCATCTTTTTTTTATCATAGGGATTAACCAGGGAATAAATGCACTCCAAGGAAATATTCCTAAAAATAATATCAATATGTAATAATACCAGGGGCCTCCATGGGTTTCTATAGCGGTAGAAAAACGGGTTAACATATGGTAACCGAAATAGTCTGATAAAAATTGATTCCCGTGATTTATATAGACTAAAATATGCCAAGGTAAAGCCACTAGGAGGTAAGTTAAAGCAGCAATCCAAGTTTTAAAATATTTAAACTCTTTATATAAATTAATAGGTCCTATATAAAATAAGACAATTAAGCCAGGTAAACCAATTGCTATTGGCCCCTTAACTAAAGTACCTAGTGCTAATGAAATTCCCATAAATATATAAAATTTTCTATCCTTATTAAATCCCAAATAAAACAATAATAAACTTATGGTGATAAAAAGAGTGAGAGGTACATCCATATATAAAATCCGAGACTGTATTACATATTGAAAACTGGTTCCTAATATAATACTTGCAAAAATTGCTGTCCTTTTATTAAATAAGAGGTTTGTGAAGTAATATAGAACAGTTATATTTAAAAAGCTAAAAAGAACTAACCCTATTCTTGTTGTTAATTCACTAATTCCGAATATACTATAAAAAAATGCAGTAACCCATAATACTAAAGGAGGTTTATCAAAACGAGGATTGTAATTAAAATAAGTATTAATAAAATCATCTCTTAAAAGCATTTCCCTCGACATTTCGGAATAAACACCTTCATCAAGATCCCAGAGAGTATTTGCTCCTAAATTAACTACATAAATGGGTAGTAGAACAATTATAATAATGAATATTATCTGCCAATTCTTCCACTGTTTTATATTTAACATCCTTGCACCTCATCTTTTCCTACCAACCAAAAAGGTTGTGACCACATTTTTTTTTGTTTTTCTTTATCTATTATTTCAATTCTTATAAAGCCTTCATCGCCTTGCACTTTATAACTTTCTTCTTTAGATAAGCCTTTTTTTACTACCTTATTTTCAGCATCTATAAATTTTATTTTATATTTATTTTCTAGCTTTACAGTTATTAAATTATTATGAACAAAAAAATCAGCATCCGGTCCTTGAGTGCAATAAAAACTACCTCTTTTTAAAGCCTTTTTAAGGGCCTTAACTGATATTTCATCTGCTTTTACTTTAATCCAATTCTTATCAACATCTTCTAGTCGATGGGAATCATCAACAGCAAAAGCCCATATTGGTCTGCTTTTGCCATAATTATTCATTAAAATATGCCAATATTTTATATTTGAACTTTCATCCGAAAAATGATTCGCAATTTCAATGAATTTAATGTTATCTAGCTTCAATAAAAAATCTATATCCCAACGCTGGGTACCCAACCCGCTTATAGTAGCAGGATGGTTTATTACATTGATTCCATCAAAATTTAAAATTTCATCAACATTTTCCAATTTATTTTTTTCTATCTTATCACTTATAAATAATCTATTTAAATGTCTTCCTAAGGGCCAAAAAGGATTGACAATAGTTAATTCTTCTCCTTGAATTGTGATAAAGCTTTCATCATCATATTCTTTATTTATAGTTATTTTATTATGATCAGTAATTGCCAAAAAATTATAACCTTTATTTTTATACTTTTCTATCAAATCCGTAGTTTCTATTTTACCATCACTTGCTGTGGTATGAGTATGAAGTTGACCTTTATAATATTCACCGGCAACTTTATATGGGTTTTTTATAGTAAAATTTTCAAACCTCTTATCATAATTTAAATCCCAATTCTGTACTTTAGTTTCAATTCTATCAGCTCTTTTCATATAAAATAGATAAACAACTAAAACAATTAAAAATAATAAAAGAAATAATATAATAGTTATAATCGAAAACATTTTCAACATTTTTATTTCTCCTCAAAGTTTTGATAAAAATTATTAGTTAAATCATTTATTATATCTTCAACTATTATATCAACTGCACCCTTTTCAATCAAAAGCTGATTATATTTTTCTTTTATTTCTTCTAATTGACCCTTTTTTATAATATTATTTACTTCTTCAACTAGTTTATCATCATCAATATTTCCCTTTAATTCAGGGACGATTTTTCTGTTTTCTAACAAATTAACTAAAGAAATGAACTCCCTTTTTTGGGCTATTTTTGGTATAATTATTCTTTTTAAGATTTTTCCAAGCAGCGGTATCTCTCCAATAATTCCTGCTAAACCAGGCAGCGGGATTAATTCTGGTCTATTTAAAGGCAAAACAACAAGCATGGGAGTCTTTAATACTGCTAATTCCAAATTATTAGTGCCCGGAATAGTTATAGCAAGATTAGAATCTCTCATAATACTCTGCAGGTGTTGTTCATATATTTTAATAGTTACATCGTTTGTAGAAATAATTTTATCTTTACTATTATACTTAACTTCAATATTTATTCTGGGGTCCCTTATTATTTTATCAATATCTTTATCATCAATAAATGGAGCTTTACTAATAATAAATTTAAATTTTTTATCCTGTTTTGGAATTTTATTAACAAAATTTAAAAACAAAGGCAATATATAATTAAATTCCTTAGGTCGGCTGCCTGGTAATAAGTTTAGAATAAATTCATTTTCCTTTTTATTCAATAATTTCTTGGTCTCTTTTTTTGACAAATCAGGATCTATTGAGTCATACATTAAATTTCCTACCACTTTTAATTTTCTAGTATCTACACCTTTGCTTTTTAATTTATTATACAATGTATCATCAGACAAATAAAATCTCCTAACCCTGTTTTTGAAACCGAAGTCTCTTTCGGTATATGAATAAACCGGATAATTTAATTTCTTTCCTAAAAACACAGCATGCATAAAATCTCCCCCTAGGAACAGGACAAAACCCTGATTTGAAGGATTAAAATTATTAGGCTTAATATTAAAAAGTATATATTTTAAATATTGCCTACTGTTAAAGACAGCTGTTACACCTTCTAATTCAGATAAAACCCTCCCTTCATTCCCGCTTGAAAAAACACATGGTGGGGTAAAAACATGAATGTTTTTATCAATATTTAATTCATTTAGTTTCTTTACTACCGGTTTTACCCATGATGAAACTTCTCCAGGGCTGTTGGTAGTAAGAACAATATCAATCACAAAAATCATCCTCTATTATTATAAGTGGTGAGTGCTGTTTAATAACTTAACGACTGGGTAATGCTCGTAAAAATTAATACGGGATATAGATACATTTTCAACCTCTATACTAAAGATTCTACTTAGAGGTAATCCTAATAAATAAGCAAATATGATTCTGATAATACCTCCATGAGTAGCAATTAAGATTTTCTTATCAGGATTATCATCAACAATTTTATCAATTGTTTCTCCTACCCTTTCTTCTACCTCTCTTATATGCTCACCATCTGGTGGTTTACAACAGGTGGGATCCTTTGCCCATTTTTTTGCCAAATCAGGGTAATCTTTTTCTATCTCAGAAAAAGTTAACCCTTCCCACTGACCGAAATCTATTTCCATCAATTCAGAAATAGTAATAATTTCCTTATTTTGATAATCTGCAATCCCTTGAATCGTTTCCTGAGCCCTTTTCAAGGTACTGCTGTATATGGTATCAAATTTTTCGTCTTTTAAATAATCAAATAATTTTTTTGCTTGTTTTTTCCCTTTTTCATTTAACTCCACATCCTTAACCCCCTGGTAGCGGGAAGTCTTATTCCATTCAGTTTCTCCATGTCTAACCAGTACTATTTTGGTTGTCATCATAACACCTTCTTATCCTTGTATTCTTTTTTCATTATAATTGAAAATCAATTCTATATCAATTAAAGTAGTATTTTAATTATTTAAAATATAAGATAATTTAAAAACCCCCACATATCATTGTGAGGGTTAATGGCTCTAATATCTATACTTTAATTTATTTTCCCATAATCTCATTTACTTCATCTTCTAAACCAGGCCAAATTGCTTTAGTTAACTGAGATAATCCAATTAATAACCTTGGTGAAGCTCGGTTTATAATATTTTGATCTATAATATGAACCCTGTCATTTTTAATGGCTGTTATATTTTTAAATCTTTCTCTATTTTTTATACTTTCTTTTGAAACCCGCATCTCGGCACTGTGTGGAGTTGAAATATATACTTCTGGGTCTTCTACCAGCAGTTTTTCTAAACTAAACTGCGGCCATTGAGTTTCAGCCAGACGACCAATATTAAATCCACCGGCCATATGGATAAGGTCATCAATAAAGTTGTCTACACCAGCAGTGTATAGGGGATCACTCCACAATTCATAAAAAACTTTCGGTCTATCATTATTAGCCAATTTTTTATCAATTAAATTTTTCATCTTGGAAATCTTTATATACATTTCAGCTGTAACTTGCTCCGCAATATCCTGATTACCTGTAATCTTACCGATCTTTTTAATATTTTCGAGAGCAATATTGACACTATCAGCTTTAAAACCCGCTACCTTAATATTTAGTTCTTTTAATCTCTCAATAGTTTCGATCTTATTGACAGAGGCAGCTATTACAAGATCAGGTTCCATGGCAACTATTTTCTCAATGTTGGGTTCTGTAATGGTACCAATTTTATCTACTTTGGTCGCTTCTTCCGGGTAATCGGCATAAGTAGTAACTCCTATAACCTGCTCTCCCGCCCCAACAGCAAAGAGATTTTCGGTAGTCTGAGGTGAAATTGATATAATTTTTTCAGGTTTTTCTTCTATCACTACTTTTTCACCCAGTCCGTCTGTAATAGTAACCGGAAATTCCTGGGCTATGGCCCCTCCACTAATGATAAGTAAACTTAGAATTAAAAATAATGTGATTAGATTGATATTTCTTTTGAACCTCATTTTATTCCTCCTCTTATATTATTGCCTTACAAAAAGCTTTTTAAAGTGTTTAATAATCTTTTGTTTTCCTCTCTACTTTTTACTGCCACTCTAATATAGTTATCATCTAATCCTTTATAATTACTGCAGTTACGGATCAAAATAGATCTCTCTGCTAACTGACTGTAAAGTTCGGTCCCACTATAATTACTATCTGTTAAGTCCATAAAGATATAATTGGCATTAGGATAGAATACCCTTAAATTTTCAATTTTTTTAAGTTCCTGATAGAGAAATATCTTTTCTCTATAAATTGCTTTTTTTGTTAACTTATCATACTGTTTTTGTTCTAATATTAGTTCCCCGGCTTTTTGGGCCAGGATATTTACATTCCAGGGGTCTTTAGCTTTATTGATCTTTTTGATAACTTCCTTATTGCCTATTCCAAAACCTAATCTTAAGCCTGGCACCGCATAAAACTTGGTTAAAGACCTTAAAATAAAGAGTTTCTCAAAATCTTTTAAAAAACTTAAGGAAGTTATCTTCTGTTCAAGAAAATCAACAAAGGCTTCATCAATAACAGTAAAAATCTCTTGCTTTTCATTGTGTAATAATAGTTCTTTTATTTTATCCCCGGTAATAAATTTACCGGTAGGGTTATTAGGATTACATAAAAAGAAGATATCAATACCTTCAGTTAGATCTTCTTTTAAACGATTTATATCTAATTTAAAACTATGGTCAGTTGAAAGGTAATGATAATTAACTTCTATCTCCTCTGCTTTTAATGCTTTTTCATATTCAGAAAAGGTGGGCGCTAAAACTAGACCTTTATTTAAATCTAATATCCTGGTTAAGATATAAATTAGTTCAACTGCCCCATTTCCCAATACATAATTATCTGCCTCCCCCCCATATTTTTCGGCTAAAAGTTTTTTTAAGGAAGTAGAATCCGATTCGGGATAACGCGTAATAGCTTCTATTTCCTTTCTGATCTTGCTATAGATATCAGGTGGGGGACCTACAAAGTTTATATTGGCACTAAAGTCTATTATTTCACTTTCACTAATATTAAATTTTTCAGCTGCTTCTTTGAGATTGCCACCGTGTGCTTGTTCCATATCTTTAATCCTCATTTTTAATAGTTTTGTAACCACCGTTTACTATCTTGGTTTCAAATAATAATTTTAGCTGGGGTGCTCTTGATCCTACAAAATTTATAATATCATCAAAATATAAGGGGTCCTTCACCATAATTCCAAGGACCGTACCACTGTGTGCTATATTAACTCCTAAAAATCCCTCTTTTTGTTCTAGACCCTTGACTAACCTTTCCAAACCTGTCTTCTTTAAGATAATCTGGTTGGCTAAACTGCTTATAGTAGCCCCTTTACCGATCATCTCTTTATTATTATTTTTAACACCTTTACTTATTAAATTATATGCTTTTTCAATTTGTTTACTCTTACCTCGATTTAAATTATCCAGATCCACTCTCGTATTAAAAGCCAGGGTATCAACTTTCCCTCCATAATCAAATACCAATAAAGGTATTGGCTCGATATTTCCTAAAAAGCGAATCATTGAACCTTCAATATGGTCAAATAAGTTTATACCCTCTAAAAAAGTAGCATCAGATGGTTCTACTTTTAATAAAATATCTTTTATTTGATTCAAATCTAACTCTAAATCTAATACTTTCACGGCTGCTATTAAGGCAGCACTCATGTCAGCAGTGGAACTACCCAGTCCCTTAGAGCGGGGTAATTTTGAAATTACCTTAACTTGTAAGCCTATATTCTTTAGATCATAATAATCCCTTAAGATGTTTAGGGCTTCTTTCGTTTTGTTTTTACTTTCTTCTATGATGATTTCATCATTTTCTTTATTTATCTCAACAATAACCTTACTATAGATATCAATAGGACAGCTTATTAAAAAATTACTGTTGTTCAGATAGCCCTGGGCCATCTCTCCACAACTGCCCGGTACTTTTACTGTATAACTCATAAATTTGCTCCTTAATTAATACATTAATATTATTAAAAACAGAACCAAAACTTCCATTAATTCATTGAGTGCTCCATAATTATCTCCCGTTAAACCTTCTAATTTTCTAACAATAAAAGTTGCAAAAAACCAGAGCCCTAAAGCAGATATGATTAAAATTATAATTCCCTTGAAGAAAAATAAAGCTAAAGTGACTATTACAGTATAGACTGCGGTAAGCCAGGCTTCATTTCTTGTTAGATATAGTTTAAATGCTTTACCGAATCCTTCTTTTTTGGCATAGGGAAATAGATAGACTGCCCAAACCATAGCACAGCGGCTGATCGTAGGTGCAGTAACCAAGGCCAGATTCCTTACACTCATCGGTAATTCAGCCAGTAAACTTAATTTAAGTATTAATACTAAGGTAACCGCCAGGATCCCATAGACCCCGATACTACTGTCTCCCATAATTTCTAAAATTCTTTTTTTGTTACTGCCGCCAAAAAGTCCATCAAAGGTATCGGCCAAGCCATCAAAATGGATACCCCCGGTTAATAAGACGAAAAATATTAAAAGGAAACTATCCCGGACAAGATCGGGTAGAAAAATAGTACCTATTATATTAACCAGTACTAAAAGTAAACCAATAATCGTCCCAATCAGGGGATAGTAAAGCATAGATTTCGCTATGTTTTTCTCCCTATAATCAAGTTCCTTTTTTACCGGGATGATGGTAATGAACTGTAAAGCAATTAAAAATGAGTTCATCTTATACCTCCTCTAAAAATCAAGTGTATCAAAGGTAGCCATTTCTTTAATTATCCGGTTGGCAGATTCAACTATACCCATTCCTAAAATTGCACCTGTGCCTTCACCCAGCCTCATATCTAAATCAAACATCGGTCTCATATCCAGGAATTGATATAGTTTATGATGGCCGGGTTCTACCGATTTATGGGATGGGATTAAAAAGTTAACTACTTTCGGTTCAATTAAATAGGCAATCAGGGCGGCTGCAGCAGAAATTAAACCATCAATTAACACCGGTTTTCTGGCTTTAGACCCTGCTAACATTACTCCGACCATACCACCGATCTCTAAACCTCCCACTTTACTTAAGATATCAATTCCATCATCTCTTTTCGGTTTATTTACTGAAATAGCCCTTTTTATTATCTCTTTTTTATGGGCGAGGCCTTCCTCATCAAGGCCTGTACCATAACCCACAACCTCATCTATATTCATGTCGGTAGCAGCTTTGATTATTGCACTGCTGGGAGTAGTATTACCGATTCCCATCTCACCGGTTCCAATTACTTTTGCTCCTTGTTCAATTAACTTATTGGTGATCTCAATTCCGGTTTCAATGCTTGCTACCGCTTCGCTCTCAGTCATGGCTGGTCCTTCTAATAAATTATCAGTACCTCTTTTAATATTAGCCTGCAGGATTCCTTCTTTACTAACTTGATTTACCATACCTATATCTACAATAGTAATATTGACTCCCTGCTGGCGTGCTAGAACGTTAACAGCTGCCCCGCCGTTGAGAAAGTTTTCTACCATTGCTTTTGTAATTGTTTGGGGAAAGGCGCTGACTCCTTCTTTGACAACCCCGTGGTCCCCCACCATTATTACATGTTCTTTTTGAGCTATATCGGGAAAGACATCTTTTGTAATACCGGCCATTTTGATTGCTAATTCCTCTAAATAGCCCAGACTGCCGGGCGGTTTAGTAAGATTATCTAATCTTTCTTTGGCCTTTTCCATCATATCTTTATCCAAACTGCCAATATCTTTTGTTGTCTCTTTTAATAATTTAATAACCCACCACTCCTAACTTATGAGATGTAAATAAAGATTATTGAAAATATAATAAAAATTAAAGTTGCAGTATGCATGAGATAGGTAACTTCTTTAATATGACCAACTTTAAAATCTTCTAGTCTATCTCCCAATAACGGTTTCTTGCTGGTCTCTCCAAAATATTTATTTACTCCACCTAACTGAACCTTTAAAGCACCTGCTACCGCTGCTTCCGGGTAGCCGGCATTGGGACTATCATGCTTTTTGGCATCCCTTTTTAATATTTTAAGAGCATTCTTATAATCATTTTTATAAAAAAATGCAGATATAACGAAAATCATCCCTGTAATTCTAGCCGGTAGATAGTTGACAAGATCATCCAGTTTAGCAGCTGCCCAACCGAAATGTTTATACTTCTTATTTTTATAGCCCAGCATTGAATCCATGGTATTAACCGCCTTATAAAGCAGGGCCAAGATAGGACCCCCGATCAGGAAGTAAAATAGGGGGGCTATTATACCGTCACTCGTATTTTCCGCTACGGTTTCCACAACTGCCCGGATAATTTCACTTTCCCTCAGTCCCTCCGTATCTCTCCCCACAATTAGGTCAAGGCTCTGACGGGCTTGCTTTAATTCTCCCTTTTTTAATTGATAGTAAATTTCCATGCCTGCTTTATGTAAGCCACGAATAGCTATAGTGGTATAAAAGAGTATTATTTGAAATGTTAAGGCCAAATAATAGTTAATATTAACCATTAACATTAATATAAACCAACTGAAGCCAAAAGTTATAATTAATATTAAAACCACTAACAAAATGCCTTTCATTCTTTGAACTTGCAAGCTGTCTTCTGTCTTTCGCAACTTGTTTTCTAAATAAGAAATTACCTGGCCAATCAAAACCACAGGATGAGGGTAAAAATTGGGATCCCCTATTAATAAATCTAGTAGAATAGCTGTTAATAATATATACATCTGGACCTCCCTGCCTATAAGTCCATTATCTTAAATACTGTTTCCATCTGAATATTCTCTTGAAAGGTTTTAGCTAATTTATCAAGGGCTTTTTCCCTTTTCTCCTGGAAATTAAGATAATCTTGCTTGGCTTCCTTGCCCTTTTTATTCAGGAGATAATTGATAAAGTTTTTTCTAAAAGTATCATTATCAAATATCCCATGGATATAGGTGCCCCAGACATCCAGATCAGTCGCATAAGCACCATCTTTTATCAGACATTCCTTATTAGATCTTTTTATAATCTTAAATAACGAGGCTGCTTTATCACCTAAAACTGTCTGTCCCATATGAATTTCATAACCCTTAACTTTATTATTGCCTAATTCCTTAAATTTGTCGTTCTCTTCAGTTAACTCAGCCTCTATCTGGTATGTGTCTTTACCGGAACTAAACCTTGTTTTTATATCTAAAAGGGACAACCCTCTTATAGCTTTGCGGCTGCCTTCTGTTAAATCGGGATCGATTAGTTCTTTGCCCAGCATCTGGTAACCACCACAGATCCCAATCACTTCTGTTCCTTCTTTGGCAACATTAATTATTTTCTTAGCTAAGCCTTTTTCTTTTAAATACTTTAAATCTTCTGTGGTATTTTTGGTACCCGGAATTATTAAAACATCATAATCCTTAGATATTTCTTGCCCGTACTCTAAATAAGTTAGTTCAACGGCTGGTTCTAATCCCAAAACATCAAAATCAGTAAAGTTAGATAAATGTGGTAAATTAATTATCCCGATCTTTATCTCAGCCTGTTCTTTTAAATATTCTTTCACAGTTACTGAATCCTCTTCCGGCAGGTTGATCTCCTTTAAATAGGGCATGACTCCCAATACCGGCACACCGGTCTTGTTTTCAATAAACTCTAGTCCTGACTGGAGACTATCTTTATCACCCCTGAATTTATTAATAATTATACCCTTAACACGTCGGCGGTCTTCTCCTAACAGTTCCATGGTACCTACCAAGGAAGCAAATACTCCCCCTTTATCAATATCTGCTACTAAAATGACCGGGGTATCATTTAGGTTGGCTACTTTCATATTGGCCAGGTCTCGCTTTTGAATATTAATTTCAGCTGGACTGCCAGCCCCTTCCATAACAAGGACCTCATATTTTTTGTATAAGTTATTGATAGAATTTTTTATGGTTTTTAAAGCTTCCTTTACATACTCATCATTCTTGTATTGTCCGGCAAAATCACCCAGGGGTTTACCCCGTTTGATGACCTGGGCCTGGCCGTTACCTTTTGGTTTGACCAAAAAGGGCTGCATATCAACTTCAACATCTACATTACAGGCTTCTGCCTGGAGAGCCTGGGCTCTTCCTACTTCTCCTCCTTCTTTAGTAACATAGGAATTCAAAGCCATATTCCATGATTTAAAAGGCGCCACCTTATAACCTTTCTGGTATAAAAGACGGCATAAAGCAGCTGCCATTAAACTCTTACCAACACCTGAAGCTGTACCCTGAAACATAATAGACTTTTTCATCTTAATCTTCCTTTAAATTTTCTAAGAAATCTGATTTATTTTTTAAGCTAATATCTTTTATATCAAGGGGAAAACCGGCTACTGTTAAAAACACCTTATCAACTTTATCGGCCGTAAACTGATTAGCCCGGCCGGCAATATCTCTAAATAACCGTCCCAGTTCATTATTGGGAACAACACCCTGACCAACTTCGTTGGAAACTATAATTAAGTTCAGGTCCTTGGATTGAGCAGTGGTAATAATTTTTTTAATTTCCTCTATGATCTCTTTTTCAATATCGACTTTCTGCTGTAAATTATTTTCATCATCATTTAGTTCTTCCTTTTTCAATATCATATTGGAAATATATAAGGTAAGACAGTCCATTAAAACAGTTTTACCTTTCTCTATACTTTCCAATACCTTGTTAACTTCAATCGGTTCTTCCACCGTTTTCCAATCTTTAGGTCTCTGGTTTTGATGGTGTTTGATTCTCTCTTCCATCTCCTGATCTAAAGCCTGGGCGGTGGCAAGATAGACAACCACTTTTTTCCCCAGGTTTTCAGCGATCTTTTCCGCAAAAGAACTTTTACCGCTGCGCGCTCCTCCTAGAATTAAAAATGACTGACTCAATTTTTTCACCCCTTTTTGACAAATAAAAAAACCAGACCTCCGCTTAAAGCTAAAGATCTGGTGATATCCCTTGCATCTACTGATCTTGAAACCGAAGAATGTAGAGTATAAATAGGCAGGTCTCCTGACTCACAGCTTAACGTCTAACCCAACCTTCCCTGTTAAAAACAAGTGGTTATTTGGGCGACTAGCTGCTCACAGTGGCGGGCCCGCTCAGGATTTGCACCTGATTCCCTATTCTCTTCCAGTAGTGACTGAAAGCACCTATTTACAACAATATTAAATTGTTCTCTTATTAATATAATACTATACTTTTATAAATTCTCCTGCTAAGTTAACAAAATTTCTCTGGCCGGGACCGGAATTGGTTCAAGTTTATGGCTGTTTTTAGAAGATAAATTTTCTATTTTTTCCCTAACCTCGGGTTCTGCCTCACCGGTTAAGATATATCTATCTAACTCTTCATAGGTAAGGCCCATTTCATCTTCATCGGTCTGGTCTTGCCAGAGTCCGGCTGAAGGCTTTTTATCAATAATCTCCTGGGGGACTCCCAGGTGTTCTGCTAACTCTCTAACCTCTGTTTTCACTAAACGGCCGAGGATGGTTAAATCAATTCCACCGTCACCGTATTTAGTAAAGTAACCCACTTTTAGTTCACTCCAGTTATCGGTACCTAAAACCAGGTAATTATTTTGAGCAGCATAATAATAAAGGGTCACCATACGGAGTCTGGGTTTAGCATTTGCTAAAGCAAGATTGGCCTGACTTTCTTGTTCTTCTGCCCCCACCAAATCCTTAAAAGAATCGAAAAGGTTATCAAGGTTTTTTACTTCATAGTCAATGTTAAACTTCTTGGCGACCTTAATCGCATCAACCTTATCCTGATTATTACTATAACAGGGCATTACAAGGCCCAGCGTATTATTGGGAAAGGCCTTCTTAGCAAGTATACCAGATACAGTTGAATCTATACCTCCACTTAATCCCAGGACTACTCCCTCTGCTTGGGCATCTTTTACTTTACCCTTTAGCCATTCTATCAGTGATTTTTCGACATGTTCATAATCTAGTTTCAATTTTATCACCTAACCCTCAAATTTTCCTTCGATCAACGGTATTATACTACCTTCAATTTCAGTGATCTGCCACTTGTTTTCAACCTTTTTAACTGTTAAGGTGTCCTGCATCTCTTTTTCTCGCATCTCTTCCTCGCGTGGATAGAAGAAAATATAGTTTGTTTTATAAATATAGTAATCATCTTTTTGGGTTTTGCTAATATTTAAATTTCTTATTCCAAAGATCTTATTCGTACCTTCCTTTTCCTCTGCTGGTAAATTACCATAAGCGGTCCGCATCGTCTCCATTACATGGCCTTCCGAGACCATGGTTTCTAAATCTCCGAGGTCAGTGGTAGTGGTCTGACCAATTACTACGGGGTCCTTTTCATCTATTGAACTATAGAAATACTTAACCACTTCATCCGGTGTAGTATTCTCTGTTACCACAGGTGGACTCCCCCCCATCATACCTAAACCAATAATCAATCCGATTAATATGCCAAAAAAGAGGGTCTTGCCCCAGTGATGTCTGAAATAGAAGGTGACTTTTTCCTTCAATCTATTTTTGGTATGCTGGCTGCCGCTTTTATTTAAATTATTTTTTCTCTCTTCACGGCTGGATTGATAGGAATCTTCTTTTATTAACTTATCGATTCTTTCCCGGACCCGAGTTAAGGAATCAGGGCGGTTCTGTTTATTTTGAGCTAACATATCTACAATTAAATTACTTAAGGTTTCAGATATATCTGGATTTACAAATCGGGGTGCGATTAAAGAACCCGTCATTTTCTTATCATACATTTCCTGCTTATCCTCACCCTGAAAAGGAAATTTACCGGTGGTCAGCAGATAAAAGATTACACCAAAATTATATATGCGGGCCTTTTCATCCCACTCTTCCCTATTAATAATTTCAGGGGGGCGGTATATTTCATCAAATTCATTATCTAAATCGGGATATTTATACTGTTCAATCTTCTTATTAATAAAGGGATTGATAAGTTTAATGTTACCCTGTTCCGTCAGCCTAAAGTAATTAGCTTTGATCTCATGGCCAAACGAATTAGCCTGTTCCACAGAATCCCAGATTTCAATTATCTGTTTTGTCCACCTTACCGCTTCTTTTAAGTTAATATCCTCTTCTTTTATCCGGTCAATTAAAGGAGGATAATATCTATCTTCCTGACTGATTAAATAGTAATCCCCCTCTATCTTTTCAACCGACTGATAATCAATAATATCTTCATTTTTAAAAGTGTGTTTATTAATTTCGGGTTTTACATCTTTTACGGTTGATAACATAACCCGGGAACGCGGTTTTTTGCTCACAAATATGGATTCAGCTGCATATTCCTTATTATCTTTTTCGTATTTAATATATTCCTTTTCCATAAAGTAATCTCTTACTCCTTTTAGACAATATATTTATCTTTCTTTTTTGGTCTATCGTAATATTCTTCCTTTTTATCTTCATAACCTTCTCGGCCAAAAACACCGTAAGTGTAATGTTTACCTAGTTCTACTCCCGGTTGATTATATGCATTGATATTAAAAAGTTCTCCCACGAAAGCGGTCTCTAATTCAAAGAGGTAAATCATCTGTCCCATCGTAAATTCATTAACTTTGGGCACAATAACCGTATTATTCAAACGCTGTCTCCTGGTTAAGGCAAGTTCAGTTGCCTTCTTCTCTGTATTTAAAAGCTCAGCCAAGCTTTTACCTCTTAAATATGAAACTCCTTTAATATCTTCATATAAATCCGGGATCTCAATATCTTGATGAAACTCTTTAACCTCTATAAAGTTAACCACTTTATCATAAGGGCCCTCCATATATAGTTGCGCCTGTGAATGCTGGTCAGTTGCCCCCAGGGCCTTAATAGGAGTAGGACCTACATGAACCGTTTCTCCTTCTCTGTCTTTTTCCTTACCCAACGATTCCGCCCAGAGCTGTCTGTACCAGTCTGCCACATCTTTTAAGGAATGGGCATAAGGCATCATCACAGACATCACCTTACCCTGCTGGTAAGCGAGATACTGTAAAAGGCCGCTTAAATAGGCCGGGTTTTCCCAAATGTCGGGAGTTGAACAGATTCTTTTCATATAGGCTGCTCCGGCCAGAAGTTCTCTGATATCGATACCAGCAAAGGCTGCATAGACTAGTCCGACCGGGGTAAGAACTGAAAATCTTCCCCCTACATTATCGGGGATATAAAACATTTTAAATCCTTCTCTTTGAGCGATCACCCGTAAATAGCCGGAATCCTTACTGGTAGTTGCAATAAAGTGTTCGCTTATATCATCTTGGCCGACCGCTTCTTCTACAGCTCGGCGGGCAATCAAAAATAGGCTCATTGTTTCAGCCGTACTACCCGATTTTGAAATCACGTTAAAAACAGTTTTTTCTAGCTCTAAAGTATCTAGAAGACTCTTGAATCTTTCAGGATCGACATTGTCAGGCACATATATATTAAGTCCATCCTCTTCTTTTAAATTATGATAAGGACTCTTTAAGGCAGTTTGTAAGGCAATACTGCCTAAGGCAGAACCACCAATTCCCAAAATAACGAAGTTATCAAATTTATCTCTATTATTATTGGCGAACTGCTCTATTTCATCTATTACTTCTTCTTGTTGTTCAGGTAGTTCCATAAAACCCAACTTACCCTCTTTATACTGCTTTTCAATACTTTGATGGGCAGTTACTACCTTTTCTTCCATACTGTCCACATGTTCTGATTTAATACCGTGTTCTGCACCGATATATTCTTTAAACATATTGTTTACATCTACTTTTACTCTCATCTTATTCTGCCACTCCGGATCTTTATATCTCTCAACCATAGGAAGGCCTCCTTTTTAATGTCAGATTTAATTAAAGTATACCATTTAATATCTGTTTTTCAAGTATATCTTTTTAATCAATCAGCTCTTTTAACTTTTTATACATCGCAAGCTGCTTTTCATAAGGTGTTCTATTTAGACCACTGGGTGAAGATATGACAAATTCTTTGACACCTTTTACATGACTTTCCGGCTGCAGTCCTCTCTTCACATTACTTTTTTGCGAAAATTCTTTATATACTCCAATCCCTGTAAAGCAGGCCACCTCCGGGCGATATTTTTTTAACTTTTCTAATAGTTCTTTTCTACCCTTCTCATATTCTTCATTTTTAATACCATCCGCGGATTTGGTCGGTCTCTGGACAATATTTGTTAAACCATATCCTAACTTAAGCAGTTTGTAGTCTTCGGATGGCTCATAGAGGCGGTCAGTAAGGCCGGCTTCATAGAGCAACTTATAAAAGCGGTTAGTGGGATGGGCATAATGATGACCGGTCTCAGATGATTTTATACCGGGATTGAATCCTATAAAGATAATTTTTAAGCCCTTCTTTAGATGATCAGGCACTTCTTCCACTTTACAATCACCTCACATATAAAAATATCCCCTCCTTCGTACGTTCCGAAGAGGGGATATACTTTGAAAACTTTTATTTATATTTATTTAACTACAATTTCTTTTTCGTTTTTCCAATAACCGTGTAGGTTGCAGTACTCTTCTACGGTTAATGTTACAGATTCATCTAATTTAAGTTTCAGTGTAGCTTCTGCTTCACATTCAGGAGTAAATGTCACATTGGCAACCTTCATGTCACCAGCATAAACATCGAAGAACTCAATGAAATGTCCTTCTTCCATGGGGTGGTCTATCTCTTTACCCATTTTCACAGTTACTTCAAAAACCTCACCCTTTTCAACGCTATCTGGAGCAGTAATGAAAGGAACATGTTTCTTTTCCAAAACAGTCTTATCATTAGGGTCATTTAAGGTCTTAACATCATATTTGGACATTAAAAACTCCTCCTTGTTTTTTGATTCTGCTTTAATTATATGTTATTACCAATTATTTTTCAAATACTTTAAATTCTTCTTTAGGGGCACCACAAATTGGACATTCATCCGGAGTACCGTCAACTACTGTGTGGCCGCATACTTCACAGATACTAACTGATTCCAATTCATAATCCTGACCATCTAATACAGCTTCACGGGCTTCTCCAAATAATCTGGAGTGAATCTTTTCGGCTTCTAAGGCATAGTGAAAAGAACGAACTGCCTCATTTTCCTGCTGCTCTTTGGCTACCAGATTGTATGTAGGATACATTTGATCGATTTCAAAGTCTTCACCGGCTTTAGCTCCTTCTAAGTTTTCTGCAGTTGAAGCAAGTCCAAATACTGCGCCAGAAGCAACTAAGAAATCTCCCATACAGTTGTCTAAAGCTTCAAAGTGATTACTGGCATGAACCTGTTCAGCATGAGCAATCGCTTTAAAAAGCAAACCAACATTTGGAAATCCATCTTCTTCTGCCTTGTCACCCCATACCATATATCTCTGATAAGCTTGACTTTCTCCACCATAGGCAGATCTGAGATTCTGAGCAGTCATATCATTTTTTACCATTTTATATATTCCCCCTTTAAGTGATTAAAGTTTATCAATAATTATTACTGTTAAAATTGATTATAGCATTCATGAGTATTATTGTCAATTTACTATTTTTAATT
>CAZGMM010000019.1:0-28869 GCA_964526845.1 uncultured Halanaerobiales bacterium
TCTCGTTGCCAACGAGAAGGTCGCGGGTTCGAGTCCCGTTTTCCGCTCCATTTTTATGTCAAAAATTGTGTGAATATTTCAAAAAATTAACCAGAAAACGGGTTATTTATTGTGAAATGTTATAGTTTTATATTTTGATGTTGAATTGTCAGAAAATTTTATTTATAATTATAATTACTAAAACGTTAAAGTAAGGTGAAATATAATGAGTGTTACAATAAAAGATATAGCAAATGAACTAGGAGTATCTGTCACTGCTGTATCAAAAGCTTTAAATGATAGAGATGATATTAGTGAGGAATTAAAAGTTAAAGTAAGAGAAGTGGCAGATAAATTAAATTATTCCCCAAATACTATTGCCCAAAGGTTAGTTAATAAGAAAAGCAATACAATTGGGGTCTTTGTGCTCAGTAGGCAGCCTGAAGAAAAGGTGAGAGAAGAAGAGAACTTCGGTTTTAAATTTCTCACCGGTATTCTGGAAGCTTCTAATCGGATGGGATATGATATCTTATTATTTTCAACAAATAGTGACTTGCTGAAAGAGAAATCTTATCTCAAACTATGTAGGGAGCGAAAAGTAGAAGGGGCTGTTTTTACTGGTTTAAGATTGGATGATCCCCATATAGAAGAAATAAAAAATTCTGAGATACCAATATCAATTATTGATACCTTTTTAGGGGGAGAAAATGTAGGTTGTATTACCACAGATAACAAAGATGGTGTATATCAAGCTTTAGATTATCTATGGGATTTGGGCCATAGAAAGATTGCAATGGTTAATGGTCATGAGGAAGCTCAAATCTCACAGATAAGATTCAAACATTTTCAAAACTATTTGGAAAATAAAAATAATTTTAATTCAGACTTGGTTTTTACAGGGGATTTTACAATGGATAGTGGTTATAGGTGTGCTCAAGAGATTATAAATTTAGATAAAAATATGCGGCCTACAGCCATTTTTGCTGCCAGTGATTTAATGGCAATCGGTATAATCAAGGCTTTAAAAGATGCTGATATCAAAGTGCCTGAAGAAATTTCAGTAATTGGTTTTGATAATATCTTTACAGGAGAATATATCAGGCCGTCTTTAACAACTGTAAGTCAGAATGCAATAGACATGGGTGAAAAAGCCGTAGAATGGATTTTAGATGAATCTTTAAGAGACAAAAACAAAATATATTTAAAACCTGAATTGATAAAAAGGCAGTCCTGTCAAAAAACTAAATGAGGGGTGGTAAAAGAAAAATTTTTGTTTACTTAAACGTTTAAGTATAATAAAAAAACAGGAGGGAAATCATGAAAAAATTAACTATTTTAGTGTTAACTGTGTTTTTATTAGTATCAGCTTCATCTTTAGCATTTGCACAAACAGAAGTAAGAATTTCTGGATTTGGTGGTATTGATCAGAACATAGTGGAAGAATTAATAGCAAAATTTGTTAAACCTGAGTTAGAAGATGAAGGTATTACAGTTAAGTATGAACCCATTGCAGATAATTATCAGACTGTATTATTAAATTCTTTATCTGCAGGTACAGCAGCCGACCTATTTTACATGGATATATTTTGGGCTCAAAATGTAATTTCAAAGGGATTAGTTGAACCTCTAGATAGTTATATCAAAGAATCTGATATGATAGCCAAGGATGACATAGTTGATACATTAGTTGAAGGGTTTACTTATGATGGTAAATTATACGGTATTCCTAAAGACTTCAATTCACTAGCTCTTTTTTATAATAAGGACTTATTCGATATAGCAGGTGTTGAGTATCCTAATCGGGATGACACCTGGAAAACTTTAGAAGAAAAACTTAGAAAAGTAACAGAAGTAGATGAAGAATTTGTTGGTATGGCATTACAGCCTGAATTTGCTAGAATGGGGGCATTTGCCTATGCCAATAGATGGGATAAATTTGATGCTGAAGGAAATACTAACCTTTTAGATGAGAGGTTTAAAAATGCCTTTTCCTGGTATACAGGTTTAAAGAAAAAAGGTTTAGGTACTATGCCTGCTGATATCGGTAAAGGCTGGGGCGGAGGAGCTTTCGCTACCGGCAAAGTTGCAACTTGTATAGAAGGAGCTTGGATATTAGGTTTCTTAAGAGATCAGGCACCTAATTTGCAATATGGAGCAACCTTATTACCCAAAAGCCCTATTACCAATGAAAGAGGAAACTTTATATTTACAGTGGCCTGGGGTATGAATAAAGAATCTGAAAATAAAGAGGAAGCATTTAGAGTATTAGAACTATTAACTTCAAAAGAAGCACAACAGTGGGTATTAGAAAGAGGCTTAGCCATTCCAAGCAGGAAAAGTTTAGCTAATAACCCTTACTTTGAAAAAGATACTGCAGAGGCACAGGCTAATAAAATAGTATTTGAAGGTGCCTCAGCTGGCATCGTTAAGCCTTATAACTTCAGAGATTATGGTGGAGCCTGGATGGAACCAATCAATACTGCTTTAAATGAAGTAATGAGCGGTCAAGCGACTGTTGAAGAAACGCTACAACAGGCTCAAGAAAGATTGGAACAGGATATTATGGAATAGAGTTTAAATAAGACCAAGTGGGATTTATCTTCCCACTTGGTTATAATTTTAAAGGAGGAACGACCTTGAAAGATAAATTTAATTTCTCCACTGATAAAATTGCTCCTTATATTTTACTCTTGCCTTTTCTATTTTGGATTGTAATATTTTTTGGTTATGCCTTTGTAAGAGTACTTTATTTTAGTTTTACTAATTATGATCTGTTTTCCAAACCCGAGTTCGTGGGTTTTGCCAATTATATTAATTTATTCAAAGAGTATTTGTTTGCCCGTGCTTTAAAGAACTCACTTACATTTGCAATTATAGTGACAACATTTCAGACCATTTTTGCTTTAATTTTAGCAGTTATTTTAAATAGAAAAATTAGGGGGATTAAAATTTTTAGGGCAGCTTATTATATGCCTAGTGTCACTTCCAGTGTAGTTATTACTTTAATTTTTATGTGGTTATTTCAAAGACAGGGTGTAATTAATTATTTATTAACCTTATTTAAAGCCAATTACCATATCATCGGATATTTCATTCTTCTCATGGCAATTTTACAAACTTTATTAGTTGTAAAAGAAAAATTAAGAAATAGGCCGGTAAAAATTTTCGAACCTAGTTATATATTATTATCATTTATGCTCTCATTTGCAATTATATATTTCTTTAGAATTACAGGGGTATTAACTCCCATGGAAGTCAAGGACGTTGATACAATTTGGCTTAATACTAGAGCAATGGTCCCAGATTGGGCTGGTCCTTTGGCCTTTCCGCGTCCTTTAGGAGCTGTAATGCTTTTAAATATTTGGACAACGGTACCAACTTTCATGTTATTATATCTGGCTGGTTTACAGGATATACCAGAATCTTTATATGAAGCTGCAGAAGTAGATGGAGCTTCTGGTATACAAAAATTCTTTTATATTATTGTTCCTCAATTGAGACACATTACTTTTTTGGTAGTAACAATGGGGCTTATAGGAACCTTGCAGATGTTTGACCAGGTAGCTATAATTGGTGATCAAGCACCTATTGAATCAACAGTTACTTTAGCCTATTATATATACCGAAATATGTTCCCCAGCTCTGCCAATCCTCAAATCGGCTTTGCCAGTGCTGCTGCATTAGTATTAGCAGTAATAACACTGATAGTTGTATATATCCAGAAAAAATTCACCGGTGAGGTGAGAAACTAATGGCCAAAAAAGCTGAAGAAATTAATAAGCAAATTAGAAGAAAACGCTGGCGAAATGTTATTGCCATTTATGTAATTTTACTGATGTTTTCCATACTTTTTATCGGCCCTTTCGTATTTGGGATGATTTCATCTCTTAAAGATAATCCAACAGAATGGCCACCCTCCTTGTCAGCAGACCAGTTGGAATTAGAAAACTGGATAGGAGCTTATAAGTTAGCCGAAAGTGCTGGAGATACTGGATTATTTGGAAAGTTTGAAAGTGGTAGGAGTTCTACCATGAAAGTTACTTATCTATTTCCAGAAGGAAAAGAAGTACAGCCCCCACAAGCTTCAATTCCCAAAAATATTGCTGGTTCTGGGCGGGGTGCCTTAGATTTAAACCGAAAATTTGCCACTAATTATATGGAAATTAGTAAAATAGAGGAAGTGAGCCGAACAAAGGTAGAAAATGGAACCAAAGCGACCTATAGTATTACCATTTCAAATCCCAGTCAGTATGATTTTGATGAAGTACCTTTAAATGTCCAGGTACCTTATAAAGTTGAGTTTGTAGAAGGAACTTTAGAACCCAATAGGGAAGAAAGACTAGGTATGGTCCAGAGTTGGAATAACATATCTGCCGGTGTAATACCCTATATTTTCCATAATTATAACAGGGTATTTACTGAAAACTACAGTCGAACTACTGGTAGAAGTTTATTTTTGACTTGGATAATAAATTCATTTATAATTTCTATTGCAAAGGTTATTACTACAATAGCCTTTGCCTCCATGGCAGGTTATGCATTAGCAAGATTAAAATTTAAAGGTAGAAAGTTTATATTTTTCCTGGTTTTATTTTCAATGATGATTCCCATCCAGGTTACCTTTATTTCGAATTATCTGGTATTAAAAGATGGAATATTTGGGTTAACAAAGATATTTGGAATAAACACTTTACTGAATACATTTACCGGACTGGTAGTTTCCAGTATGGTGGCTGGTAGTGCCGTCTTTATCATGAAACAATTTTTTGAAGGTTTACCAAAATCATTAGAAGAATCAGCTCGAATTGATGGTGCAAATACCTTTGTAATATTTTTTAGGATCATGCTGCCCTTAGCAAAACCAGCTTTAGGGGCACTTACAGTACTTACATTCCAGGGAGCCTGGAACGATTTCTTTAGGCCTCTAGTCTATATAACTTCTCCAATGGATAAGTTTCCTTTAACTGTAGGCCTTTTAAGTTTCAAACAGACCTACGGAGCAGGCGGATTTGACTGGGGGCCAATTCTATCTGGTGCTATAATCTCAGCAATTCCTATCATTATCTTGTTTGTGGTATTTCAGAGATACTTTGTTGAAGGTATAAGCTTCAGTGGAATGAAAGGTTAAGGAGGGTTATATTTGGTAATAGAATATAAAAGAGGAACTGATAAATATAAAAACTGGATTATTGAAGAAACAGCCTTTAAAAAAGAAAATCAAGCAAAATTTGAAACTATTTTTAGTTTAGGAAATGGATATATGGGACTTAGAGCTAGTGCAGAAGAAACTTATCCTAATGAAAGACGTGGTTTCTATATTGCCGGTATATTTGATGAGTTTCCCGGTGAAGTAACGGAAATGCCGAATTTGCCGGACTGGATAAGAACTGAAATCCACATTAATGGGGAACTATTTAAATTAGATAAAGGGAAAATATTTGAATATAGTCGCAAACTAAATTTAAAGGACGGTTTGCTTACCCGAGATTTCCATTGGGAAAGTCCAAGGGGTGAGATGATCGAATTTTCCTTTGAGAGATTTATTTCGTTAAATAATCTACACACTGGTGTTTCTAAGATAGAGATAAAACCGTTAAACTTTTCTGGGCAGATTAAACTTATCTCAGGTTTTGACGCTCGGGTTAGCAATAGTGGAACTCAACACCTAAAAGAAGGTGAAAAAAGATTAATTGAAGATTATATCGTATATCAGCCTGAAACCCAGCAGTCTGCAATTAAGCTGAGCTTTGGTTTACACCATGATTTTTATAAAAATCAGGAGAAAATTGAGCCCCAAAAAGACTTTAAAGCAGAGCGCAGAAGAATCAAAAAGGTATATGAATTTAACTTAAAACAAAAAGAAAAAGCCACCATAATTAAAAGATTAAGCGCTTTTACTAATAAGGATAAAGATGTTCGAAAAGATGAAAATTTAGAAGATAAAATGATAGATAATCTAATAGATATTAGGGATACAGCTTATAAAAAATTAAAGGATGACCATATACAGAAATGGCGTTCAGTCTGGGAGGAAAGCGACCTTAAAATTTCAGGTAGTGATTTTGATCAATTAGCCCTACGTTTTGCTATATTTCATTTAATCCAGATGACCCCTGCCCATGATGACAGGATAAGTATTGCCGCTAAAGGTTTAAGTGGGGAAGGATATAAGGGCCATGTTTTTTGGGATACTGAAGTATTTATATTACCTTTTTTCATTTACACCTATCCGGAAATAGCCAGAAATCTATTAAAATATAGATATCATACTCTTGATGGAGCTCGTCAAAAAGCACAAAATAACGGTTATCAAGGTGCTATGTTTGCCTGGGAAAGTGCTGCAACCGGTCAGGAAACCACTCCCAAATATGGAGCGGTAGATATTCTAACGGGAGAAGAAATTAGAATTTGGTGTGGAGAAATTGAACAGCATATCACTGTTGATATTCAATATGCTTTTGATCAATATTTCCAGGCCACCGGAGATATTGAATTCATGAAAGAATATGGTTTTGAAGTTTTCCTTGCGAGTAGTCGGTTTTGGGCTTCCCGCCTGGAATACAATCAAGACCAAGATAGATATGAAATCAATAATGTGATGGGGCCGGATGAATACAAAGAACACATTGATAATAATGCTTTTATCAATTATATGGTCCACTGGCAGTTTGAAAAGGCTCTTGCATACATTAAATATCTCAAAAAAGAAGAGGAAACTTATCTCAAGCAAATAAAAGACAAGCTTAACTTAAAAGAAGAGGAAATAAATGACTGGGCTAATAAACGAGATAATATTTTTCTTCCCCAACCCGATGACAATAACATTATACCCCAGTTTGAAGGTTTCCAGGCTTTAAAAGAAATAGACTTAACAGAGTATAAGCAGGGAAACGTAGGAGAAATATTTGATGACTTAGGTTGGGAAGAGATAACTGAGTCAAAAGTTTCTAAACAGGCCGATGTAGTTATGTTAACCTATCTTTTAGAAGAAGTATTTAATGAGGAGACCATTAAAGCCAACTTTGATTATTATGAACCGCTTACCCTGCATGATTCTTCTTTAAGTCCAGGTATTCACACTACAGTTGCCGCTAAATTAGGTGAAATTGATAAGGCATATAATCTTTTCCAGAGGGCTGCCCGAATTGATCTAGGCAGCAACATGGCAAGTAGTGACGCCGGTTTACATGCCGCTTCTCTCGGTGCATTATGGCAGTCTGTTGTATTTGGATTTGCTGGACTTAGATTAAAAGAAGATGTTCTTCAAATCGATCCTCACTTACCAGATAGATGGAATATGGTTAGTTTTAATATTAATATAAAACAGAATAAATACAAGGTTTCTATTACCCGAGAAAATATTAAAATTGAAGCTATCAATATTAAGGAAATAATACCAATACAGGTTAATAATCAAGTATATGAGATAGAAGATTCTCAAAAAATCAAATATTAATCTACATATAAAGGGCATCCTTTAGGATGTCCTTTTGTACTGTCTAAAATGTGGATATAATGACAAATTTGTGTTATAGTATATGTTAAGTATTAATAGTGGAGGCATACTTTATGGAGAAAAAGACAAATTATTTATACATAATATTGGCAATAATTGCCTTACTATTTGTAGTAGGGATAATTTCATTAAGTTTTGGCTCAATTAATATTTCCCCTTTTAAAGTTTTAAAAGTAATCTTTTTCGGTGAAGATGTAAAACAGTCCTTAAATGTAATAATAAAACAGATTAGATTACCGAGAATTATATTGAGTTTTTTAGTTGGGGCCGGTCTTTCTATTGCCGGAGTAGTCTTTCAGGGTGTTATTAGGAACCCGATGGTTGACCCCTATATCGTTGGTATTTCGGCCGGGGCCGGTACAGGTGTCACTCTGGCTATCGTTTTAAATTTACAGATAAGTTTTCTTTTCTTTAATACAATACCGTTGATGGCCTTTTTTGGTTCCCTTATTACTGTTTATATTGTTTATAATTTAGCGAAAACCAAAGATAAGGTACCGGTTGTTACTTTTCTTTTGGCCGGGGTAGCGGTCGGTTTTGTCCTAAATGCGGTCATGTCTTTTTTTATGGTAATAGGGACCAGGGATTTAAGCAAGATTGTTTACTGGTTATTGGGTAGTTTATCAACCGCCAGCTGGCATGATATAAGGTTAATGTTACCTTATTTTGTAGTCGGCAATTTCATAATAATTTTCTTTTTAAAAGATCTAAATTTGATATTATTAGGAGAAAGGGATGCCCAGCACTTAGGTGTAAATGTTGAGAAAAGCAAAAGATATCTGATAATTGGTGCTTCCTTGGTTACTGCTTCTGTTGTTTCAGTAAGTGGTAGTATTGGTTTTATTGGTTTAATTGTACCTCATATTGCCAGAATGCTGGTCGGACCTGACCATAAAAAGCTGTTTCCAACAGCTGCCATATTAGGCGGGATATTCTTAATTGTAAGTGATGATTTAGCCCGCATCTTATTAGCTCCCATGGAGATACCGGTCGGGATAATTACAGCCCTTACCGGGGGTCCTTACTTTATATATTTACTAAGAAAACAGAAAAAAGAAATATGGTGATGAAGATTGCTAAAGCTAGAAAATATTAATTTTTCCTATGCAAAACAGAAAATACTGCATGAAATTAATTTTCATTTAAAAGAACATGAGTTTATTGGTATTATCGGGCCAAATGGTTCTGGTAAGTCTACATTACTTAAAAATATTAGTAAGTTATTGGACCCTGATAAAGGCTATATTTATCTCGATAAAAATCTTTTAAATGATTATTCATATCAAGAACTGGCCAAGAAGATGGCAGTGGTCCCTCAGGATACAAATGTTAGTTTTAATTTTACTGTCTATGATCTCGTCATGATGGGTAGAAATCCCTATCAGGACCGCTGGGGGCGGGTAAGTAAAGAAGACAAAACGAAAGTTGAGGAAGCTTTAAAATTAACCGATACAGCTAGGTTTAAGGATAAATCTATTAAGAACTTAAGTGGTGGGGAAAGACAGCGGGTAATCATTGCCCGAGCAATTGTCCAGGAGCCGGAACTTTTACTTTTAGATGAACCAACCGCCAGTTTGGATATAAATTACCAGAGAAATATCTTTGATTTAATCTCTGATTTAAATGAAGAATTAGAGATGGCCGTTTTAGCAGTCTCCCATGATTTGAATTTGATCAGCCAGTACTGTGAGAGGTTAATTCTCTTACATAATGGCAAGATTCACAGTATGGGAGAAGTAGAAGAAGTAATTACTAAGGAAAATATCAGTGAGGTATACAAAACTGATGTCGATATTAAATATAATCCTATTACAGAGAGGCCCTATGTAATCATAATTCCCCGTCAAAAAGGGAGTCAGCAGATGCGAGCCCATGATTTTAAAGCACATCTAATCTGTGGGGGTGGAACCGGCAACGATATCATGAATATTTTAAATGACCTCAATATTGGTGTCAGTACAGGAGTTTTAAACCGTGGGGACTCTGATTGGGAATCAGCAAAAAGATTTAATTTTGAAGTAGTTGAAATACCGCCCTTTGCCCCGATAGATGAAATAGCAGTTAAAGAAAATAAAGAAAAGATGCAGGAGGCAGACCTGATTATCATTTCTGATACTCCATTTGGTTGGGGTAATTTGGATAATATAAAGGTGCTAGCAGATTTCAATGATAAAGATATTTTATTTATGATGAACAACGATTTACAAAAACGGGACTTTACAGAAGGTAAGTTTACTGAATTATATGAGGAAATTAAGGAAAATAATAATGTTAATGAAATATACAGCAATAAAGAACTCTGTAATTTCATTAATTCAAAATATGAGGAGATTTTATATGATTAAAAATTCTTCTTTTAAAGACGAATATTTTGTTATATTAAAACCAGAGGGAGAAGTTTTGGATTTGGCTCAACATTTACAGGAAAAACTGCATTCAGAGTTTAATCTCTATCCTGATAATGTCTATCCTGAAATTCATATTACCCTTGATAGGATTCGAAAGCATAAATTAGAAGAAGCTATTGAGATTATTAATTCTCTCACCTTAAAGTATGCAAAGATAGATATATTGGTTAAAAACTTCGACTGTTATTCTTTTAAGGATAATAATTTTTTAGTATTGAATGTGGAAGAAAATAAGCAGTTGGTCCAGTTTAGTAATGAGCTACATGACAAATTGGCCAAAAAAGATATTTCAACAATAGAAAATTATGAGGACTGGAAATTTCATATTTCCTTAGCTAGTACTGTCTTTACTGAAGAAAGACAGAACTTTGATCAAGCCTTTCAGAATCTGTGTTACAGATTTGAGGGTATCAATACACCGAGAGAATGTAAGGCTGAAGTGATAGAAATTTGGAGACCAACCTTAGACGAAGATCTCAAGTGCTTAAAACAATTCCAATTATAGGGAGGCAGACAATAATGGCTGAAATAAAAGGATTTATATTTGATTTAGACGGAGTCATCACCGATACGGCCGAATACCATTATTTAGGCTGGAAGAAGTTAGCCGAGGAAGAGGGCTTAGCCTTTGACCGCGAATTTAATGAAAAATTTAGAGGTGTTTCCCGTATGGAATGCCTCGACTTATTACTTGAGGCCAATGATAGAAAGGTAACTCCCGAAGAAAGAAAAGAACTGGCCGAAAGAAAAAATAATTACTATAGAGAGTATTTAAAAAGTATCTCTGAAGATAATTTATTAGAAGGTATCGAAGAGATATTAAAAAGAGTCAAAACAGAGGGCTATAAGATGGCGATTGCCTCCGCCAGTAAAAATACAAAGATAGTAGTTAATAAGTTAGATATCAAAGATATGTTTGATACGATTTCTGATGGCTATAGTGTTAAAAATTCGAAACCGGCCCCCGATCTTTTCCTTCATACTGCCGAAAAGATGGATTTAAAGCCGGCCGAATGTGTAGTATTTGAAGATGCCGAGGCCGGTATAGATGCCGCGTTAGCAGCAAACATGACTGCAGTGGGAATTGGACCCGACTCTCGGGTAGGACATGCCCATTATCGCTTTGACAGTGTGAAAGATGTAGACTTAGATGAGATAATAGGTTCTTAAAAAGAATAGGTGGTTACATTATGGATGAGCATGGTAGGTTGTTTAATAATATAGCCCCTTATTACCAACTTTTCTTTAAATACCAGGTATGGTCCTACGGTAAGATAGTAGATGAATATATTCATCTACTAAAAGATGAAAAAGTAGATACCGTTTTGGATATAGGATGTGGAACCGGAGCCTTTGGCTATGTATTTCAGGAGAGGGGTTATTCTGTAACGGGTATAGATGTGGCCCCTGAAATGGTAAAAAGGGGCATAAATAATGATCTTTACTGTGAAAAAGGTGATATCAATGAGGGCCTTTCTTATTCAGATAATTCCTTTGACATGGTAATTTCGGCCATGGTAGCACATGGACTTGATGAAAAGACCCGCCAAAAATTTTTTAAAGAAACCAAAAGAATAGCTAAAAATGTAGTTTTAATCCAGGATTATAAGTTTCAACGCAAATTTTACGTCGATATAATTGAAAAATTAGAAGGCGGCGGTTATTTTAACTATATAGAAAACGGCTTAAATCAATTCGACTCCATTTTTGACAATCTCTCCATAAAAGAAGTTTCTCGCAACCTTAATTGGTACATTTCTAAATAATTTTTTGAAAATCAAGAAGGATTTTTGCTTTTTATGTTGAAATAATTATATAGAGTTGCGCAAGCCCTTGCGTAAAAAGGAGGTTTTAACTTTGCCGTTGACCTTAAAGGATATAGCAGAAATGGTTGGAGTGGCCGAGTCAACGGTTTCGAGAGCTATTAATGGTAAACCGGGCGTAGGAGAAAAAACAAGAAAAGAGATTTTAAAAATTGCCAGAGAATATAACTTTAAACCCAATAAATTAGCTCAGGGATTGGCCAAACAAGAAACCCATATCCTGGCCTTATTACTACCGGGCCTTTCTCAGGGTAATTATTCTCAGATTATTGAAAATATAGAATCGGTAGCAGAAACAGCTGGTTATCAAATAATCTTATGTAATACTGATAATGATCTAGAAAAGGAAAAATCATATTTAGATTTATTAGAAGAAAAAAGGGTAGATGGAGCAATCATTTTGGGAGGCGAAATTGCCGATCAACACATAGTTAATACTAAGTTGAGGGGCCATGATAATATCGTACTCGTTAATAGACTATGTGAGGAGATTTTAATTCCTACTATTCTTATAGATTCAAGCCAGGGGGCCTATCTTGCTACAAACCACCTATTAGATTTAGGATATGAAAAGATAGCCCTGATTACAGGTAAGAGTAATGACTATATTGAAAGTGAAAAGATAAAAGGTTATAAAAATGCCCTTGTAGACCACGGCTTGGATTTTAATTCCAATTTAATAATTGAGACGGACGGAACCAGAGAGGCAGGCTATCAAGCCTTTTTAAACCTGGTTGATTTACAGACCCCGCCGGATAGTTTTTTTGTAACTGATGATTTACTTTCAGTCGGTTTAGTAGAAGCTATAAAAATGGGCGGCTATTTTATCCCCCAGGATTATCCGGTCGTTTCTTATGGAGACACTATTATTAATTCGATAGTAGAACCGGAATTGACACGAGTTAAAGAACCTCTCAGTCAGGCCGGCCGTATGGCTGCAGAGGTATTAATAAATTTAATAAATAATGAAGAGGCCGAAGAAGAGATTAAAGTTTTAAAACCCGAATTAAAGAAATGCGAATCCACAAAAATTAATAAAGGGAGGAATTAATTAATGGCTAGTGTTACTTTTGAAAATGTTACAAAGAGATTTGGTGATGTTGTTGCGGCTAAGAATCAGGACTTAGAAGTTAAAGATAAGGAGTTTTTAGTTCTGGTTGGTCCCTCCGGTTGTGGTAAATCCACTGACTTAAGAATGATTGCCGGATTAGAAGAAATTACAGAAGGTAAGATTAAAATAGGAGATACCGTAGTAAATGACATTCCACCTAAGGATAGAGATATCGCTATGGTGTTCCAAAATTATGCTCTTTATCCCCATATGGATGTATATGATAATATGGCTTTTGGATTGAAGTTAAGAAAGTTTCCTAAAGATGAGATAGAGAGAAGAGTCCAAGAAGCAGCTGAAATTTTAAGTATTGAGCCTCTCTTAGACCGTAAGCCTAAGCAGTTATCCGGTGGTCAGAGACAGCGTGTTGCTTTAGGTAGAGCTATTGTAAGAGAACCCAAGGTCTTCTTGATGGATGAGCCACTTTCTAACTTAGATGCTAAGTTACGTGTACAGATGAGGACAGAGTTAAGTAAGTTACATGATAGACTAAAAACTACTGTTATTTATGTAACTCACGATCAAACTGAAGCGATGACAATGGGTGATAGAATCGTTGTCCTTAAAGACGGCTATATCCAGCAGGTAGATTCACCATTAGAACTATATAACCATCCCAATAATATGTTTGTAGCCGGCTTTATCGGCAGTCCAGCTATGAACTTCATGGATGCTAAAATAGAAAAAGATGGTGACGATTACTTTGCAGATGGCTTTGGTGCCTTTAGAATTAAGGTTCCAGAACAATTTACAGATAGAATCAAAGATTATGATGGCAAAAGAGTTGTTTTTGGAATTAGACCGGAAGATTTAACAGATGCCAGAATTACACATGATTTAGATATAACACCTGAAAATTCATTTGAAGCTGAAGTAGAGGTTGTAGAGCCGATGGGTTCTGAAATATATCTCTATCTCGCAGTTGATGAGCATGAAATGATTGCTAGAGTAGATGCAGAAAGCGATGCTGAAGTTGGCGATAAAATCAAATTAGGTGTATATACTAAGAAGATGCATATCTTTGATAATGAAACTGAAGAAGCTCTGTTTTAGAAAACAAACATCTTAAAAATTACTCGCAGCCGGGTAAAACCGGCTGCTTTAATCATTATGAGGGGGTATAAATTAATGGATATAATGGAAACTGCCGCTGAATTAATGGCGGTTTCAGCGAGAACCGCACCTAAAACAGCTGGACAGGATTATGTAGAAATTAAGGTAATTGGCGGAGATAAGATTGAAAAACTTGCAGATGAAATGATAAACTATGGTAAGGAGAGTGGAAAAGGAAACTTTGATAGAGATGGCGAAAATGTAAGAAATAGTGAACAGGTACTTCTACTTTCCCTTATTGAGGCGGATGTTATAGGTCTTGATTGTGGGGCTTGTGGTTTTGATAAATGTGAAGAACTAAAGTTAAAATCAGGACCAGAGTTCGACGGTCCGATCTGTGCCTGGCGATTAATGGACTTAGGAATTGCCTTAGGATCTGCCGTTAAAACAGCCAGCCTATTAAATGTAGATAATAGGATTATGTATAGAATCGGGGTAGCTGCTAAAAAGATGGGACTAATTGAAGGAGAGATAGTGGCCGGTATCCCCATTTCCGCTTCCGGTAAAAATATATATTTTGATAGATAAATTAAGGAGCAGATAAAATGAGTTTTGAAACTTTTTTTAAAAAAGCTATGGTCTATCTTTTAATCATTGTGATTGTAATCTTTGCCTTTAAACTGATGATGAATATCCGCAAGGTAAACCGGATGGAAGATAGATTAAATAGCTTACAGCAGCAGGTACAAAACCAAATAGAAGAAAACAAGGAGTTAAAAGAAGAAATAGAGAGGGTTAAAAGCCCTGAATATGTTGAAAAGGTTGCCCGGGAAGAACTGGGCTTGGTTAAACCGGGTGAAATTCTTTTAATACCTGTTGAGGAAGAACAAGATAATAATCAAGACGAAAACAAACAACAACAAAACTCAGAAGAACAGGATGATAATTGATGGGTAAAATTGCAAAAATAATATCAGATAAATTAAAGATAAAACAAAAGTCGGTTAAATCAGTGATAAACTTAATTGAAGATGGTAATACAATTCCCTTTATAGCGAGATATAGAAAAGAACAGACCGGTGGTCTGGATGAAACCCAGATTAGAGATGTCAATGAGGAATATGAATATTTAACCCACTTATTTAAACGTAAAGAAGAAATAAAAAATACTTTATCTAAAAAAGAAAAATTAACGGAAGAGATTGAAGAAAAATTAAAGCAGGCGTCAACCCTTCAGGAAGTTGAGGATATCTATAGGCCCTTTAAAGAAAAAAGAGAGACCAGGGCTACTAAAGCCATTGACCGCGGTTTAAAACCATTAGCAGAATATATCTTAGCCGGTTATGAAAAAACTAAACTTAATCAGAAGGCAGAAGAATTTATCGATGAAGAAAAAGAAGTAGAAAATGTTGAAGATGCTATTCAGGGCGCCTCGGATATTATCGCCGACATGATATCGAATAATAATGTGGTGCGGAAAAATTTGAGAGAAGAGATGAAAGAAAGAAGTTTAATCGTATCTCAAAAAGATGAAGATATTGAAGATGAAAAAAATAAATATGAACTATATTATGACTATAAAGAAAAAATTGCCAAGATACCTGATCATAGAGTGTTAGCGATTGATCGGGGAGAAAGTGATGAAGTCTTAAAGGTAAGTATTGAACATGATGAAGAAAAGATGTTAGAGATAATTAAGGATACGATCTTATCAGAAGATATGGCAGTTGAATCTGAAATACTAAATGATACAATCAAAGACTCTTTTAAAAGACTAATCGAACCTTCTTTAAACAGGGAACTTAGAAATCTTTTAACCGAGCGGGCCCAGGCCGGGGCAATTGAGGTTTTCAAAGACAACTTAAGATCTCTCCTGCTGACACCTCCCTATAAGGGTCATAAAATCTTAGGTATTGATCCTGGTTTCCGCACGGGTTGTAAAGCAGCTGCGATAGATGAAATGGGCAACTTTTTAGAATATAAAACGATTTTCCCTCACCCGCCCCAAAACCAAAAGGAAAAAGCAGCTCAAAAGATTAAAGATCTATTAAATGAATATGATATAGACACGATTGCGATCGGTAACGGTACAGCTTCGCGCGAAACAGAAATGTTTGTGACCGAAATGGGAGTAGATATAGATTTCAAATATATCATTGTAAATGAAGCTGGCGCTTCTGTCTATTCTGCTTCTGAAGAAGCGATTAAGGAGTTTCCAGATCTGGATGTGAGTGTAAGAGGAGCAATATCTATTGCCAGAAGACTACAGGACCCGCTTTCAGAACTGGTGAAAATTGATCCCCGTTCCATCGGAGTTGGACAGTATCAGCACGATGTAAACCAAACCGAATTAAAGGAATCCTTAGACCAGGTAGTTGAATCGGTCGTTAATCAGGTGGGGGTAAATTTAAATACGGCTTCTGCCTCCCTCTTACAGTATGTTTCGGGGATAAACAGTTCTGTAGCAGATAAAATTGTTAACTATAGGCAGGAGAATGGGGAATTTAAAAAGAGAAAAGAAATCAAAGACGTATATGGTGTAGGAGCCAAGACATTTGAACAGGCTTCCGGGTTCTTACAGTTTTTTAGTAAAAAAGACCCTTTTGCCTATACCTTTATCCACCCCGAGAGTTATGAAGAGGCTGAATTGATTTTAGAAAAATTAGGGTACCAACCGGCTGATATTCTCGCGGAAGAGAAATTAAAACAACTGAGGGAAGATATAAATGATCTAAATAAAAAAGAAGTGATCAGTCAAAGTGAAATAGGTGAATTTACTTTAGACGATATAATTAAAAACCTTAAAAAACCGGGCTTAGACCCTAGAGATGAATTGCCGGAGCCCATTTTTAAAAATGAAGTTTTAAAGTTTGAAGATCTAGAAGTGGGCATGGTTTTGAAAGGGACAGTCAGAAATGTGGTAGACTTTGGTGCCTTTATAGATATCGGGGTTAAACAGGATGGACTTATCCATATTTCAGAACTAAGCTATAAATATGTAGATCATCCATTGAATGTAATTTCAGTGGGTGATACCGTAAGGGTTAAAATCATTGATATAGATGAGAAAAGAAAACGTATTTCTTTGTCTAGAAAGCTATAGTTTTGTCGTAATATCATTTGACACGGCTATGTATCTGTAATATAATTAGTTTACATTAAATATCAAGGAGGAATTTTTTTAAATATGTCCGTTGAAGTTGGAAGTACAGTTAAAGGTGAAGTAACAGGTATTACAAATTTTGGAGCTTTTATTGAATTACCAGATGGTGAAACAGGTCTAGTTCATATCTCTGAAATAGCAAATACCTATGTGAAGGATATTGGCAATTTTCTTGAAGAAGGCGAAGAAGTGAAAGTTAAGGTTATCAACATTGACGATGATGGTAAAATTGGTCTTTCAATCAAACAGTTAAAGGATCCTTCTGATAGAATCGACCATGCTCCTAACAAGTCTTTTGAAGAAAAAATGGATGAGTTTTTACAACAAAGCAGTGAACGGCAAAGCGATTTAAAAAAGAGAGTCGAGAAGCGAAGTGATAGCGGCCGAAATTAATTAATTTAATTTTTATATATATAGTTTGTAATTGAACATCCCCATGTGGGGGTGTTTTTATTTTTGTCATAACTTAAAGCAATCAATACCCCACAAATTTGTGGGGTTTTTTCTTTGTATATTTTGCGTTTTTATGAAATTATGGTATAATCCAAAGTGAAAATATATAAAATAGGGTAGGTATTTATGGCTTTAAAGAAAAGTGAAACTTATCATATAATAAAAAAACAGATTGAAAGAGAACCAGCCGGCCTAGTTGAGGTATCTATAAACTGCCCCTTTGGGTACCCGGCTGTAGTCAAAGTGTACCCTTTTTTTAATAAGAGGGTTTTTCCTACTACATACTGGTTGACCTGTCCCTATTTAAACAAAGCAATATCTAAGCTTGAAGACCAAAGCTGGATAGAAAAAATACAAGATAAAGTAAATAATGATAATGCTTTAATAAAAAAATTAGCTAAAACACATGAGAATTATGCTCAAATAAGGATGGCGATGTTGAGTCAAGAGGAAATTGATCAAATTAAAGAAATATCGGAAGATATAATATATACCTTAAAACATTCCGGTGTGGGCGGTATCAAGGAGAAAAAAGGCATAAAATGCTTACATACCCATACAGCCGATTATTTGGTTAATAAAGAGAATCCGGTTGGTAAGATAGTATTTGAAAAAACAGGTTGGCCGGACAAATGCAAAATTTGTGAGGAGTTTAAAAAAGATGAGTAAAGCAGTCATCGAGATGGGAACAAATACGACCCGGCTGTTAATTGCCGAGCTGCAAGACCAGAAGATAAAAGAACTTAAAAAGGATTTAATTACAACCCGGTTAGGTGAAGGTGTAGATAGAAATAAGACCTTAAATGAAAATGCGATTAAAAGGGGTCTGAAAGCCCTTAAAACCTTACAATGGGAAATAGACCAATATGAGGTATCTTCTGTTAAGCTAGTCGGTACAAGCGCCTTAAGGGATGTAAATAATGCTGACAAGTTTCAAAAATTAGTTGAAAAAAAGATCGGTTATGAGTTAGAAATTATTTCCGGTCATAAAGAAGCTGAACTTATTCTCAAAGGTGTGACCTATGGATATGATTTTTCAGATTATTTAATTATAGATATTGGGGGAGGAAGTACTGAATTTATCTGGAAAAGTGAAGAAGATAATAAAATAAAAATGGATAGTCTAAATATAGGGGCTGTCAGATTAACAGAAAGATTTATTGATAACCCCCATCAGGAGTGGGGCAGAAGTGATATAAAAAATATAGCCGAATATGTTGAGCAAGAGTTAGAAAAAGAGCTGGATATTTTGCCGGGAGTGCAAAATTTAATAGGAGTTGGCGGTACAATCACAACTCTGGCAGCTATTTTGTTAAAATTAGAACAATATGATCAGCAAGCCATTCATGATTATATTTTAAATTATCCCGATATTAATAAAGTATTAGATAGGTTGAGAAAACTTGATTTAGAAAAAAGAAAAAAAGTCAAAGGACTGAATCCAGACCGGGCTGATATTATAATCGCGGGAATCGTAATCTTAAATGAGATCATGAAAACTCTTAGAACCCTTAAATTAAGGGTAAGTGATTATGATATATTACACGGGCTAATAATAGAGTCTTAATTGAGGTGGAAGAAATGTTAACAAAGATAGAAAAATTATGGCAGCAACTTTATGGGGAAGAAAAAGAATATTTAAATAAATTAAAAGAACTGTTAGATAAACGTAAAGATGAAGTGGACTATCAGCCGAACAATGAAAATTGGCATCAGGAAGGGATAGTTTACTCACTTTATGTAGATCTCTTTGCTGATGATTTTCAAGGTTTAATTGATAATTTAGACTATTTAGATGAATTAGGGGTAAATACCCTCTGGCTTCTGCCAATTTTGGAATCCCCAATGGTAGATCAGGGTTTTGATATTTCTGATTACTATCAGATTAGAGATGAACTCGGAACCAACCAGCAGTTTTTTGATTTCTTAGAAAAAGCCCATGCTAAAAATATAAAAATAGTATTTGATATAGCGGTTAATCATTCTTCCGACCAACATGCATGGTTTAAAGATGCCCGACAATCAAAAGAGGCTCGTTACCGCGACTTCTATATCTGGAATGAAGACAAACAAAAATACACAGAAACACGCCTGCTTTTAAAAGGGATCTCTAATAGTAATTGGACTTACAATGAAGCAACTGACGATTATTACTTCCATAGATTTTATGATATCCAGCCCGATTTAAATTACAAAAATCCAGCCGTACTTTATGAGATGTTAAAGGCCTTTACCTTTTGGAGAGCCAAGGGGGTAGATGGTTTTCGCATGGACGCAGCTCCCTTTTTATGGAAAAAAGAGGGCACGGACTGTGAGAATTTAGAGGAGACCCATAAGATATTAAAAATATTTAGAGCCGCCTTTGATTATATAGCAAAGGGCACTGTCATGATAGCGGAAGCCAACCAGATGCCGTCCGATGTAATAGAGTATCTAGGTGAAGGTGATGAATGTCATGTAGTATATAATTTTCCGATAATGCCCAGAATTTTTCTTTCAATCGCAGAACAAGAAAGTGACTATTTAGAAAAGCAGCTTGAGATTATTGATAATTTGGAGGAACCACCCGAGACCGCCTGGTTTACTTTCTTGAGATGTCATGATGAATTAACCTTGGAATTTGTGACTGCCAAAGAAAGAGAATTGATGAATGACCACTATTTAAAAGATGAAAAATGGACCTTTCGGGACGGGGAGGGTATCTCAGGGCGCCTATATGACCTTCTTGATAAAGATGTCAGCAAGGTCCTTTTAGCCTATTCAATCCTGTTTTCTATTAAAGGCACCCCTATTATCTACTTTGGGGATGAAATAGGCATGGAAAATGACTTAGATTTCTATAATAAGATGAATGAAAAGTATGGATATAAAGACAGCCGTTATTTAAACAGAGGGCCTTTTAATGAAGAGAAAAAAATTACTGCTTTAAAGCAGCCCGAAAGCGACCCCGGACTTATTTACCGGGGCCTAAAAGAAATGATAAGACTAAAAAATGAGAACCTTAAACTCTTTAAATCTGAAGTAGAATATGAGACTGAAGGTAATTTAATTATTTCAAAGAGACAGAGCAAAGATAAAAAATTAACAATTGTTAATAATCTAACTGAAGAAGAGAACCGTTTTGAGGATTATCAGTTAAAATCCTATGATTACTTATGGATATTAGAAGAAAATACTTAAAAAGGATGTTTTAAATGGATTATACACACGACTTGCTTGAAATTCAACATTGGATGATGGTCCATCATAAAAGCTACAAAGTAATATTTATTATCGGCCTATTATTACTTTTCGTTTTCTTAATTCATACCTTTACTGAAAAGTACCGGTTGCCCAGTGTAGCCGGTTATGTAATAATAGGGGCCGTATTTAGTGCCAGTGTAGTTGAACATATTCCCTTTTTTAGTACTGAATTTGTAGAGTGGTATACATATCTGATCAATTCCTTTAACTTTGTGACAATTTTAGCTGTTTCTTTTATTTCCTTTACGATCGGAACCTCACTTTCTTTAAAGGTACTTAAAAAACTTGAGTCCGAATTCACCTTGATTATTTTACTTGAGTCAATCGGTGCCTTTGTGTTAGTTACGATGAGCATGTTATATATTGGTAAACCCCTCTATTTAGCTATTTTATTGGGGGCCTTTGCTACTGCAACTGCTCCGGCAGCGACCGTCTTGATCTTAAGGGAATATGGAGTGCAGGGAGAATTTTCGGCTACATTAATGATTGTATTGGCTTTAGATGAGGCCTTAGCTTTGGTGATTTTTAGTTTTGTTGAACCAATTTCTTTGATATCAATTGACCCCGATCAGACTTTAAATGTTTTAAACGGGTTTATTATACCTACAGTTGAAATACTCTCAGCAACTGGTTTGGGGCTTCTTTTTGGTTATTTAACCCAGCGTTACATATGTTTTGATCATTCAAAAAAACAAAAGGTATTTTTAATCTTATTAACCATTGTGGGGGGGTCAGCGCTTTCTATCGCACTGCACTTATCTCCCTTAATCTATAATCTGTTTGTGGGTTTTGCTTTTTGTAACTTTGCGAAGAAACATATCGGAGTAGCAGATTTAATTGATACCCTGACAATGCCCTTATATGCCATATTTTTCATATTGGCTGGTACTAAGATACAAATTACCAATATATTTACCAGTTCCTTTATGATAATTGCTATTATTTATACAGTTGCCCGACTTACTGGCAAGATCGGTGGTGCAACTTTAGGAGCAAGATTAGCTAATGCACCTCAAAGTGTACAAAAATATATCGGATTTGGGCTGATGCCCCAGATCGGTGTTGCTTTAGATTTGGCATATGTTGTACAGAGAGATTTTGCCCATCTTCAAAATACTGAAGTAGATGTGGCGGTAATCATCTTTAATATCATATTATTTACAAGCCTCTTTACTGAAATCTCGGGATCTGCCGCTACAGAATACGCCTTATTTAAGTCAGGAGAAATAAAAGAGCCGGAAGAAGAGGAACCGAAATTTTCTAACCCCTTGACATGACCTATCATTTATATTATAATCTTTAATGTTGCAACAATGGTTGCAGCCCGCCGGGGTGGCGGAATTGGCAGACGCATCGGACTTAAAATCCGGTGGGAATTATTTTCCCGTATCGGTTCGAGCCCGATCCCCGGCACCACTAATAAAAACTATTTATACACAGGAGGAATATTTTACATGATTTACACAGGCAAAGTAAAATGGTTTGATTCTAAGAAAGGTTTTGGCTTTATTGAAAGAGAAGATTCTGAAGAGGACGTTTTTGTACACTTTTCTGCTATTCAAGAAGAAGGATATAAGTCTTTAGAAGAAGGCGAAGAGGTCGAATTTGAAATCGTTGAAGCTGAACGCGGACCTCAAGCAGAAAATGTTGTAAAACTTTAAATAAATTATAGTTCTTCGAAAGAATCCCCCGGCTTTTATAGTCGGGGTTTTTCTTTTTTATATAAGCAGATTAAGAGGAATTTAGTCTTTTATGATTAATTATATAATTAAGAAACTATATCTTTTAATCGAGGGTGAACCCCATGAAGTATCAACCAAAATTACAGTTTGAAGATAAATATAATATAGGGGATAAAACTATTCCTGAAATCAGAAAACTTATAAATGAGGTTGAAATTGATAGGGATTTGATAGATTCTTTGTATGCCGATAAAAGAAAGACCACCTCTAAAATAGCGGTAAAGTGCGAGAAGATGTATCGAGAGAATCAAATTTTAAAAGAAAAGCTATCGGAATATAAAAATATAGAAAATCAAATATATAATAAGGGATATGAAAGTATTTATGGTTTTTATGTGACAGGCCTACCAGCTGCGGCTGGTCCCTTAACGTGCTGTTTGATAAAAATGAATAGATTTACAGAAATTAAGGGGATTAAGTATTCCAACCAGTTAACTGCCAAGCAGAGAATAGAACTTTTAAAAACAATTGTAAATAAGGCAGAAGTGTTAAAAATTGAACATATTAATGCTTCTATAATTGATAAAATAGGTTTAAAGGAGTCAATTAAAAAGGGTTATAATATATTAGAAGGGCAAATTGATTTAACTTCGGAAGTAGATCAGGAGAAAATTTATTATATCTTTTACAAGTATGGTTTAGATAAGAAGAACAGTAAGATTATCAAAAGTACCAATAAAAAATTATTTTCATTAGCCTGTGCTTCAATTGCAGCCAAAGTAAATAGAGAAAATAAGATGGAAGAATTAAGTAAAAAATACCCCGCTTATAACTTTGAAGAAAACCACGGTTATATCACAGAAAAACACAGAGCCGTTGTAAAGGAAAAAGGATTTAGTCCCAGCCACAGGCAGTCTTTTGATTTTGAAAAGAAATTGGAGTTGGAATTCTAAAAAAGGTGGGATTTATATGTTTAAAAATTCATTTGAAATAGGTAAAATATCTGATATTCCCATTAAGCTGCATATCAGTTTTATAATCGCCTTACCTTTTATTGCCTGGTTAGTTTCCACCAATATTGAGATGATGGCCGGTATAATGAATATTTCTTATCAGGAGATGGTGATCCCGAACTATGTTTTGGGTTTGATTATAACCATTTTCTTATTTGTTAGTGTAGCCTTACATGAATTGGGCCATTCTTTTGTGGCCAGGTCGCGGGGCCACGAGATCAACAGTATTACCTTGATGCTGTTGGGTGGGATGGCCGAGATTAAAGAAATGTCAGAAGAGCCCGGTGATGAACTGAGAGTTTCCATAATCGGTCCCATGGTTAGTCTGGCAATTGGCCTCACTATGATTTTAATTGCCACTTTGACTTCTAATATATTTATACCGGATTTAGTTTTCCTTATCTTATATCTAGGTGAATTAAATGTATTTTTAGCTATTTTCAATCTAATACCCGCCTTTCCCAATGACGGTGGTCGGGTTTTAAGGGCTTTAATCGCCCGCAAAAAAGATTTTCTATCAGCAACTAAAATAGCCGTAACAGTAAGTAAGTTTATAGTGTTTATGTTTGGTATTATTGGTTTTCTGTACGGCAACTTTATTTTAATTTTAATCGCGTTCTTTATTTATATGAGAGCTAACCAGGAATTCCAATACAGTATGATAAAAGATACCCTCTCAGACCTGCGGGTTAGAGATTTAATGAGTAGGGATGTAAAGTATATATCGGGTGACTTGACCGTTAAAGAATTATTACACAAGATGCTGCAAAAAAGCCACAGCGGTTATCCGATCATAGAAGATGGTAAATTAGTTGGTTGTGTGACAATGGAAGATATCAGAGATATTAAATCTGATAAGCATGCAGATGTAACGGTTAGGGATATCATGTCTGAAGATATTAAAAAAATCTCTCCTGATGATGATGTGAATAAAGCTCTTCAAATTCTCTTAGAAGAGGATATTGGTAGACTTATGGTTATGGAAGGCGATGAACTGGTCGGAATAATTACTAGGACAGATATATTTAATGCTTTTAAAATTAAGCAAGTAGAAAGGAACTTATAGGAGATAATATGATGAAAGAAGAATACAATTACTATTATAAACTGAGAGATAAGATAAAAAACGGAGTTAATAAGATCAGTAAAAATGAAGACTTACCGGAATATTTACTATTAGCCCCGGATCTATTTTATCTTTTGATAAAATTAATGCAGGACCCGGAAGTTCCGCGCTCTAAAAAGATAAAAGTAGGAGTTGTTATCGCCTATTTTATAACCCCTTTTGATTTTCTACCAGAGGCATTGATGGGTCTGGTGGCCTATGTAGATGATGTTGCTTTAACAGCCTATGTTTTAAATGACTTTTTTAACGAGATGAATCCGGATATAATAAAAGATAATTGGCCGGGCGAAAAGAAGCTCTTAGATGTTATCCAAAAAATATTGGAAGACTCCGATAAATTTATCAATAAAAATATTGTTAATAGATTAAAAAAGTTAATAGATTATGATAACATCAAATAAGTTTAAATAAAAACAGTAATTATTATATAACAGGAATATTTTGTCAAGTATTGGATATTTTATTATACAGATAATTAAATTTAATTATTTAAAAGTATCTATTATATTAAGGAGAAATAATTGATGGAAGCCAAAGAATTCGAGAGACTATTTAATAAAAAAAGAAGAGAAAAGGCCTATAATTACCACAATAAGAAGAATAAGCTAATTTTATTCAATAACTTAATCAGGTTAGCAGCGGTTTTTTTGTTTTTTTATTACAACTTTGAACTCAAATTATTTAATCTTGTTAATCAAAATTTGCATTTCTCAATTCAATTGTTCTTCTATATCTTGATAATAATGCTTATATACAATAGTTTGAACACTTTTATTGAGTTTTTTACTATTTATGATTTAAGAAAAGAATATAACTTATCGGCTCAAAGTAGCAAGGAATGGTTAAATGACAGGGTAAAATCTTTTTTGTTGACTCTTGTTCTAACATATCTATTTTCCCTGCTATTTTTATTTTTAACCAATAATTATCCGCAAGCCTGGTGGCTTATTATGTCTATAATCCTATCTGTTTTTGTTGTATTATTAAATTATCTACTGCCCGTCCTAATTTTACCACTGTTTTATACTTTAAAATCTTATCCGGACGGCGATCTAAAAGATAGGCTAATGTCTACCTTTGATAAGCTGGATATTGAAATTGAAGATATTTATGAGATAAATCTTAGTTCCAAAATGACTTCTGCCAATGCAGCTGTGATTGGGATGGGCAAAACCCGAAAGATTCTTTTAAGTGATAATCTGGCCGACCGGTTTAGTGCCGAGGAAATAGAGGCTGTTTTGTGTCATGAAATAGGGCATCATGTTAATAATGATATTTATAAAAATCTTTTATTGCAGCCTTTTATGATAGTTATAACAGCTTTTATAGTTCATCTAACCTGGCCTACCTTGGTGAACTGGTTTGGATATGTAAATCAAAATTTAATTATCAGTTTACCACTGCTTTTATTATACTGGGGTATTTTATATTCAATCTTTACACCCCTTCAGCTTTACCTAAGTAGAAAATATGAAAGACGGGCCGATAAATTTGCTTTTGAGGTCATCGGTGACCCTATGAATTTAGGGAAAGCTTTTGCCAAACTGGCTGATGACAGTCTCTCCCGTTTGGATTATAGGTGGTGGGAGAAATTATATAAAGCTTCTCATCCTTCCATAAAATCAAGGATATATGAAGCTAAAGATCATAAAGATAATAACGATTAATTAGAATCTCTTAAACAAAAATAATTATAGATATAATTTTTTGAAAATTATAAATCATGGGAGTGTTTATTTATGGAACATAAAACCTTATATTTTGAAGACGGTGTATTAAAGTTAATAGACCAAAGGATTTTACCCCTGGAGACACAGTATTACAAGGCCTCTGATTACAGGGAAGTCTGTGAAGCCATCAAAAAAATGGTAGTAAGGGGAGCCCCTGCTATTGGAGCTACCGGAGCATATGGATATTATCTGGCGGTAAGAGAGTATATCTCTGCGGACAATGTAATATTCTTAGATGAGATTGAAAAGGCAAAAGAGGAGCTTTTAGCTACCCGTCCCACGGCCGTAAATTTAAGCTGGGGAATCAAGCGGATGGAGAAAGTTTTAAAAGAATGTCTTGCTAAAGATTATAATGAGGACGAAATAGAAGAAAGCCTTTTGCAAGAAGCAAATAAAATTGCGGAAGAAGATATTAAAACCAATAGAAGACTCGGCCGGTTTGGTAATCAGCTGATAAAAAAAGGAGACAATATATTAACTCATTGTAATGCGGGTGCCTTAGCTACAGTTGGTTACGGTACGGCCTTAGGGGTAATAAGGGCTGCCCATGCAGAAGGTAAAAACATCAAGGTATATATGGATGAAACCCGTCCCCGTTTACAGGGGGCCAGCCTGACTGCCTTTGAGATGTTAGAAGAAGATATCCCGGCTACTTTAATTGTTGATAGTACGGCCGCTACCTTAATGAAAAAAGGAGTTATTGATAAGGTCGTGGTCGGGGCAGATCGAATTGCTAAAAATGGAGATACAGCCAATAAGATAGGGACCTTTATGTTATCGGTCTTGGCTAAAGAATATGATGTTCCCTTTTACATAGCTGCTCCGATTTCTACCGTTGATTTTGAGATAGATAGTGGAGATGATATAGAAATAGAGATCAGAGAAGATAAAGAAGTAACCGACATCAGAAGTGTTAGGATTGCCCCGGTTGGGGTAGATGTCTATAATCCTGCCTTTGATGTCACACCGGCTGAAAACATTACCGCTATTATCACTGAAAAAGGAGTAATAGAGCCTCCTTTTACAGAAAATCTTAATAAGGCTAGGAATTAGTTTTTTGACTGGTAGTTATAATATAATTAATATATGAGGGGTTTTATTATGGAAGAGCTAAATTCTATTGCCATTATTTCAGACATTCACGGAAATTATACTGCTTTGGAAAATGTTTTAAAGAAGATTGAGATGTATGATGAACAGATTAATGATATAATGTGTTTAGGAGACCTGGTCGGATATAATCCTGAACCAGAAAAATGTGTTAATAAAATAAGAGAAGTCTGCAGCAAGGTTATCGCCGGTAACCATGATAAAGCGATGGTCGGCGAGCTGGATATCCAGTGGTTTAGACAGACTGTAAAAAAATCAATTACCTGGACAAGAGATCATTTAAGTGAAAACAGCAAATCTTACTTGAAATCTCTTAATACCCGGCAAGACCTTACTATTAACGGACGTAAAATTATCTTAGCTCATGGGAGTCCCGATGAAAATTCACCTTTTTCCTATATATTTAACCGTTATGATATTAAAGCGATTGAACCCTTAATTATGGATACTAATATACTTTTTATAGGTCACACCCATATCCCTTTTTGTTTTTGTAATAAGGGAGACGGCTGGCAGCAAATCGAAAAAGATGAGATTAAAATAAATCCGGGATATAATTATATAGTAAATGTTGGTAGTGTGGGACAGCCCCGTGATAGGGACCCCCGCTTAAGTTTTGTGATCTTTAATCCCGATAATAATTTATTAACTTTTCATAGATATGAATATAATATTAAAGAAGTACAGGATAAATTTGCTAAGACAGATTTACCAGAAGAGTTTTCGTTAAGATTAGCGCAAGGCAGATAGGAGAGGATAAAGATGGATAAACAGGGTTGGCATCTAAAAAACTGGCATTTATTGGGTTGGTTGGAGACAGTCATTAAAACGGCAGCTATTATTATTGGTATTTATGTATTTTTTCTGGGAGTAAAGGAGCCTAATTTTTTACCGGTTGATAATGTACCTTTTATCCAACTTATCATTTTAATTATTTTATCCTTAGGCCTAGTTGCTGCTATCTATAATCGCTATCAGAACAAAGATATCATATCAATGGTTTTTGTATTATTCAATAACTGGGGACATTGGGGTTTAATATACGGTATATTTAAAGGTGTAGAAGCAAGATTCTTATATTCCTTTGCGATGATCATGTTAGCGGGTGATCTAATAAAAATTATATTTTTGAGAAAATATAATTATTCGGAAGGAGAACTTGCCCCTAAGAAATTTATTTACCTAACCTCGGTTTATATTATTGGTTACATATTAATAATTTTATAAGGTGAGGCTCAGAAAACCCCTTGTGCTTGTCTTAGGAGATGAATGAGTTTTTTAATTTTAAGGTTCGATACCTTGAAATTAATTATTCTGTTGATTTTGAATATACTTTTGGATAGTTTCAGAAGATATACTACCAGCTGTACCAACATAATATCCTCTGCTTTACAAACCACTCCTCCAAAAATTAGTTTTCTTCAAGTTAGGGAAGGTTTTGAATATATAATTAGCAGAT
>CAZGMM010000020.1:0-28400 GCA_964526845.1 uncultured Halanaerobiales bacterium
GATAAATAAAATTGGTTATGGAGGTGGAATATTCCACCTCCTTTCATATTTTTAAAGCACTTTTCCACCTTTTTTAGCAACTAGCTCTTTACCTATAACATTAATACTCCCATTAATAATTACATACTCTATTCCATCCCCTGTTACTTCTGGATTCTCATAAGTAGCAACATCTTTTATCTTATCATAATCAAAAATAACTAGGTCTGCAAAATAATCTTCTTTAATTAAGCCTCTCTTTTCTAAATTTAACTTTTTGGCTGGTAAGAAAGTCATCTTTTTAATTGCTTCTTCTAAACTAACTAGACATTTTTGTTTAACGAATTCATCTAAGATTTTAAAATAGGTCCCATATAAGCGTGGATGAGGCTTCCCCTCTAATTTTATCCCATCACTACCAACCATTACATAATCTGTCTTAAAGATTCGATGAAGGTCTTTCTCGTCCACACTAAATATTAATACTGTCACTTCACCATTTTCTTCCACTATTAATTTATATAGTAGTTCGTATTTATCTATATTGTTTTCTCGAGAGATCTCTTTTAAACTTTTGCCCACAATGTTTTTTTTGTTTTCACTTTTTACAGAGTTTATTATAATATTGTCCCATCCACAGGACTTTATTATATTATCCCATCCTTCTAGACCATTTTCAATATCTTTTTTTATTCTTTTCTTTATATTATCTTTATTTTCTTTTAATCTCTCTATCAATCTATTTGTTCCCCCATCTAAGGACCACTGGGGGAGTAATGCACTTAAGAAAGTGCTCCCGGCTTTATAAGGGTATTGGTCACAGTTAATACTGTATCCCTTTTTTCTTGCCTTTTTAATGAACTTTAAAACCTCTTTAGATTTACCCCAATTATCTTTACCTGAGATATTTAAGTGAGATATTTCTACTGAAACTCCTGACTGTTTAGCAATTTCAACGGCATCCTTAACTGATTTCATGATTTGATCTGATTCATTTCGCATATGAATTGTAAATATCTTATTATATTCGGATAAAACCTTACTTAAGTAAATTAGCTCATCTAAGTCGGCATATGAACACGGGGGGTAAAGTAGGCCTGTTGACATACCGTATGCTCCATCTTTTATATATTCATCTAGTAGATTTCCCATGTCTTTTAGTTCATTTTCATTTGCTTTTTTATCTTTGTAACCCATTACTGCAATCCTTAATGCGCCGTGTGGTATTAGATTTACTATATTAATTCCTAATTTATCTTCTTTGAACTTTTCCTTATACATCTCATAATTTTTCCAATCAATATCTATATTTTCTATGTTAAATAATTTGGAAGCAAAATCATAGAGGTCATCTATCTTTTCTTCATTTACTGGTATAAAACCGATCCCACAGTTGCCATTAACTACTGTTGTAACACCTTGTTTAACTTTAGGTTCTACGGTAGAGGTATTAAAAATCTCTATTTCATCATGACTGTGCATATCTATAAAGCCGGGAACAACCTTTTTATCTTGAGCATCAATTACCTTTTTTGTACTTTCTTTAATATTTTTATCTATTTTAACTATTTTTTTATCTATAATAGCAATATCAGAAATATATGGTTTACTACCACTGCCATCAATGATACTACCATTTTTGATTAAAATATCATACATATAAAGACCTTCTTTCGTTATTCGTTTAATAGCATATTTCTAATATCAAATTTAAATATATTTTGACTGCTTTTTTTAATTCTTCTATACTTAGACTTTCATCGGCTGCATGGCACTGTTCAGGTAAACCAGGTCCAAATACAATAGAAGGTATGTCTAGTTCTGATTTGAATAAGGCAGCATCACTCCAACCTCTAAAAGAAGTTATTTCAGGCTTGGCCTTATCAATTTTTTTTACGCTTTTTTCTAAGGCCTTAACAATCCTACTTTCCCTAGGAACTGCCAGGGGAATATTTTTCAGGGGACATATCCGATCATCCATACTTACAATTTCTGTATGATAACCCGGATAAGCAGCATTTAATCTAATTAATATCCTTTTTAACTCTTCATAAATACCTTCCTGACTTTCTTCATCAGTATACCTTCTATCTACTTCAATATAGCTTACACTCGGGATAATATTAGGGTCATTCCCACCTGATATTACACCTACATTAACAGTAGGATTACCCATTATATCATTTTTTCTCATTTCTAACTCTTTATTTAATAGTTCTATTTCATTTGAAATCCGGCAGGCATGATAAATGGGATTAATGCCTTTTTCAGGTGTACTACCGTGCGCAGATTTACCCTTTACAATGATTTTTATCCATTCCATTCCCTTATGTGCATTACAAATTTTAAGGTTGGTAGGTTCACCCACCACTGCATAATCCACTTTTAAATTTTTATCTACTAAACCTACGGATCCAAAAGACCTCTGTTCCTGGTCAATCACACCTGTAAATATTAGATCACCCTTCAATTTAATCTCAGCCCTTTTTATTAAAGCCATTGCTAAAAGCATCGCGGCCAGCGAACCCTTCATGTCAACAGCTCCCCTACCTGAAATTTTACCGTTGCTTATTATCGGCTCAAAGGCCGGAATTACCATATTATAAGGAGGTACAGTATCTAAATGCCCATTCAGCATTAAGCTTTCTCCTTTTTTGCTGCCTTTAATGACAGCAGTTAAGTTAGGCCTGTTTTCCTGAATATATTCTATTTCAACGTCTTTTATATCTTCTTTTGATAAAAATTCCTTAATATAATCAGCCACCTTGCTTTCCTGCCAGTTCACATTCTTATGGCTGGGAATTTTTATTAAGTCAGCTAAAAGTTCAACTACTTCTTCTTCATTATAATCATTTAATATCTTTTCTAGCACTTGCTCTCTGGACATTGTTAATCTTCCTCCTTAAACAAATCTGTATTAATAAAAGCCTAGTAGTTTAGGAATAAACATCGAGATCTCAGGTATATAAGTAATAACTAATAAAACTGAAACCTCTATCAAAATAAAGGGCCAAATTTCTTTTGATATTTCTTCTAATTTCAGTTTTGATATACCACAGGCTACAAATAAGCAGGCCCCTAAGGGTGGAGTCATTAAAGCAATATTTAAGTTTACCACCATAATAATTCCAAAATGAAGAGGATGTACCCCGACACTGACTGCTAAAGGATGTAAGATTGGACCTAAGATAATCAAAGCCGCAGTCATATCCATAAACATACCCAAAACTATTAAAATCGCATTAATTATCAATAATACTATATATTTGTTTTGGCTTACATTCAATATCAGAGAACCTATCATTTCTGGAATCTGCTCATTTGCTAAAATCCATCCCAAAATAGAAGCGGCTGATAATATGATAAAAACAGATCCACTATTTCTTACCATTTCAAAAAGTAATTCGGGAATATCTTTTAGTTTCAAATTTTTAAATATGAAAAACCCTACAATTAAAGCATATAAAACTGCAATTGCCGCTGCTTCTGTAGGAGTAAAGATTCCTGATAGAATACCTCCCAAAATTATTACCGGCATCAGCAGTGGAATAATAGCTTCTTTAAAACTTACAGCTACTTCTTTTATGGTTGGTTTACTTTCACCTATAGGATAATCTCTTTTTTTAGATATAAAACCAGCTGCCAACATCAAAGAAACTCCTACCAACACACCTGGAACAATTCCAGCTGCAAATAAACCAGCAATTGAAACATTCATTAAAGAACCATAAATAACCATGATAATACTCGGAGGGATAATAGGGCCAATAATTGAAGAAGCAGCCGTAATCGCAGCTGAAAAATCCTTATCATATCCATCTTCAACCATAGCCGGTATTAACATCGTACCTAAAGCGGCTGTATCTGAAACAGCTGCCCCGGTCAGGCCGGCAAAGAAAATACTTACCAAAATATTTACATGGGCCAACCCACCTCGAATATGACCCACAAGTACATTAGCTAATTTCACTAATCGATGTGTAATTTGAATTCTGTTCATAATATCACCAGCCAGCATAAAAAAAGGCATTGCCATTAAGGCAAACATATTAATGCCTGAATAAAATCGCTGTGGGACAAGCATCATTAAAACCGGTGCATCCATTTTTATAAATGTCAAAACTGCAGTAATACCCAATGAAAAAGCAATAGGAGTTCCTGCCAATAATAACAAGAAAAAAACAGCTACCATAAAGGTTACCATAATTTATCACCTTTTTCTGTAACATCTATAACCATTTGCAAAATAAGTTGTAACCCAGTAAAAACTCCCATTACTGGTACTGATAATAAAGGCCAGAACATGGAGATCCGTAGGGCTGGTGAAAGTTGTTCTTTAGCTTCTATCGCCATTATTGAACCCTCTTTAACCAGGATATATAAAAAATATAAAATAAAAAGATCTCTAATCAGTTTAATTATAACTCTAATTTCAGGTCTAAATTTATTAATTACAATCTCTATTCCCACATGCTCTCTTCTTTTTAAAGTTATACTGGCCCCCACTAAAGCCATCCAGATCATCAAATATCTGGCCGCTTCTTCAGTCCATAGTAAAGGGCTATTAAATGCATATCTTGATATAGTTCCTACCAAAACCACTAAAACCATTACCCCTCCCACTATCATAAGAGGAATTGCTGTTATTTTTTCTAAAATATTACTGATCTTTCTAGCCCATATATTAGTTTTCAAACTAATCACCCCATATTTTTAACAACCGGAGATGGATTTTTAATCCATCCCCAGTTATTGAAAACTTACTCATATAACTTTGCTTCAGCTTGTTTTACTGCCTCCAAAAGATCATTAGCTAACTGTACACCTTCTTCTCCTAATTCTTTTTCAATTGCTTCTAATACTGCAGGTACTGCTAATTCTTTAAACTGTTTTAATTCCTCGCTGGAAGGTGAATAAACTTCAACACCGGCTTCTTCTAAAAATCCTACTCCATATTCAGTTGCCGATAGCATCAATTTTTTGCCTTGGCCGGCTAAAGCCGCATTGGTATATCCATTTTTAAATATTCTTTTTTGTTCAGCAGTTAATGAATCATAAAACTTCTGGCTTGTAATCCACCAGTCTGCCCCATATAGATGATTTGTTAAAGTAGCATAATCCTGAACCTCTTGCAGTCCACCAATAGCCATTATAGGAATTGGATTATGCTGACCTTCTACTACCCCGGTTTGTAAAGAAGTATATAATTCAGACCAAGCTACCGGTGTAGCGGCTCCACCGAGAGATTTCATCATTGAAATATGGCTGGGTACTGACATAGTTCTAAATTTTATTCCTTCCATATCTTCAGGAGTTTTAATAGGCCTTACATTATTACTTAAGATATAAAAACTTCCACCACTAGTAGTTAGAAAACGGAAACCGGTCTTATCTAAAATATCTTCTCTTAACTTATCACCAAACTCACCATTAAAGACTTCGTTAGCAACTGCGTGGTTAGGAATGGCAAAGGGAAGGTCTATGGCACTGATGGCCGGATAAAACTGTGCCAACCCACCAATCGAAGCAATATTAACCTGTATTACATTTGCTTTAGTTAATTCCATTCTCTCTCTTTGTTCACCCATACCGCTGGCCGGATAAATCTTTACGACCATTTCTCCATTTGATTGGGTCTCAACTATGTTTTTAAAAACTAAGGCTGCCGTATGAATACTCGATACTTCAGCGTTCCCAGGTTCTTCATGAGCCAACTTAATAACAGTTTCTGCATTAACTATAAAAGCCGTTGAAAAAATAAATACCACCAATAATGAAAAGACTACAATTTTTTTACTCATCTACTCTACCTCCGTTATTATTTTATTAGAACTGTAAAAGATTGAATATATCAGTTCCCCTTCGCTTTTATATAATTGCATTTAATGTGCCATTATTTTATAATATTCTAAATTTTTTTATGATTCTTGCAGTATAAGGGATTAAGCAAAGTCGATAGTAGTAGATAATATGGTTTTGATAATTAATTAATAAAAAAATTCCCGTTAAGCGGAAATTTTTCCGCCTTGCGGGAATTCTAATTAATCTTGTATTTGTTTATCTTTTTATATAAAGTGGTCTTTCCAATACCTAATTCTTCAGCTGCCTTTAGCTTGCCGGCAGTATCTCTGCCGTGCTTATCCAGTGCTTTAATAATTAAATCTCTCTCTACATCATTTAGCCTGTTTTCTAAATTTATTTCATTATATGAATAATCCCGAAAAATCCTCTGGGGCAAATTGTCGATCTTTAATTTATCATCACTCTCCATATTAATAGCATACTCTATTACATTCTCTAGTTCTCGCACATTTCCCGGCCAGTCATAATTAATTAGTTTCTCTTTTACCTGTTCAGTTATTCCTTGAATATTTTTATTCAACTTATGGTTAAATTTTTTAATAAAATAATCAACTAATAAAAGGATGTCCGCCCCACGTTTTCTTAAGGGGGGAATATTAAGTGGGATAACATTTAAACGATAGTAGAGATCTTCTCTAAATCTTTTATCTTCAATTAGTTTCTCTAAATCTCGGTTAGTAGCCGATATAATCCTAACGTCCACATCAATTTTATTTACCCCACCTACTCTATAAAACTGGCGGTCCTGTATAAATTTTAATATTTTAGCCTGGAGAGTCAAAGTCATATCACCAATTTCATCTAAAAAGATTGTTCCCTTATCAGCTACTTCAAATTTACCTGGTTTGCCTTCTTTTTTTGCCCCCGTAAAGGAACCAGCTTCATAACCAAACAACTCGCTTTCCAGTAATTCAGACGGTATTGCAGCACAGTTAATAGAAACAAAGTTCTCTTTGCTTCTTTTACTCTCCGCGTGAATTGCCCGGGCGAATAGTTCTTTACCGGTCCCACTTTCTCCTCTAATTAAGACTGAGGAACTACTGTGTACAACCTTTTTAGCAATATTTTTAGCTTCTTTAATAGATTGGCTATCTCCAATAATATTATCAAAACTAGGACTTTTTATATCTATGTAAAAGTCATTTATTATTTTTTGAATATCCTTAATCCCTCTCAGTGAAATTACTATCCCACTGTTTTTATTATTCTTCTTAATAGGGTTGGCATCAATAATAACCCGTTTAGAGATATTATCATTTTCTAACTTTATTTCTTTATTTCTAATTTCCTCTCCCAACTTTAATACTTTCAATATTTTACTATCAGAAAAAAGTAAATTTAAATGTTGTCCGATAACCGAACTCTTTTTAATTCCAGTAATATTTTCAAACTCCTGATTTACAAAGGTAATTAAGCCCTGAGAATCCGCCACCAAAATTCCCGGTTTAATAGAATCTAAAACAAGATTTAATTGTTCTAATAAGTTCTCTGTTTCAACTGCCATCATCTTTTCAATATATTTATCAGTAATAAATTCTTTTAATTTGTTAATAAACTTCTCTATATTGAACTCTTTTTTTATTTCTGCTGTATTCTCTATAAAAATAAAACCAAGCTTCCTATCTTTAATATTTATGGGGTGACATTCATATTTACCCCTATCCTCTATTTGCCCCCTATTCACTGGTTTGCAATTAGAGGCAATCAGGTTCTTTTTTTCATCCATGATAACAATATCAATATTATAAATGACTTTCGTTACTTCTAAGATATCATTAATTAAATTAGTTATCTTTTTAAGTCCGGCCACTTTTATTTCTCCTTTTTTAATATTATGAATAATTAAATTATACCTTAATTATATTAAAAAGCAAGCTATTTAAAAACTCCCCCTAAAAAAGGGGGAGTGGTTAATAGTATATTTACTTGTATATCCTGGGTACTCTTTTTGTTATGTCACAGGTGATTTCATAATTTATTGTTCCGATTATATCAGCCATCTCTGTCGCAGAAAATTCTTCATCTCCTTGTTTCCCTATTAAAACGGCTTCATCTCCTATTTCAACATCATCAATATCTGTTACATCAACCATAAACTGGTCCATACATACTCTACCTCGAATGGGCGCCCGCTGGCCTTTAATTAAAACTTCCCCTTTGTTGGAAAGAAGTCTCGAATAACCATCGGCATATCCCATCGGTATCGTAGCTATTTTTGCATTTTTTTCTGTAATATAGGTTGCACCATAACTAATTCCAGTTCCAGGCGGAACTTCTTTTAGATACACTATTTTAGCTTTCCAGCTTAAGGCCGGCTTTAATTTAAAGTCTTGATCTACCTCATGTGAAGGGCGTAAACCGTACATCATGATCCCGGGTCTAACCATATTGAGGGACATATGAGGTAGATCAATGATTGTAGCACTATTGGCTGCCTGTTTAATAGGTATTTCAATATTTTCTTCTGCTAATCGGTCTATAACCATCTGGAATTGATCCCACTGATTATAAGTATAGTCTTTGTCTTCTTCATCTGCTTTTGCAAAGTGAGTCATGAGCCCTTCAACTTCAATATTTTTAAAGCTCATTACCTCTTTTATAAAATCTACTGCATTATCGGGAAAGACACCAATCCTTCCCATACCTGTATCCACTTTTACATGTACTTTTTTTATAACATCCTTTTTTCCAGCTAGCTCATTTAGTAATTCAACTGTTTCTAATTTTGAAATAGTAGGTATCAAATCATTCTCAACTAAGATAGAAACCTGCTCTGGTAAAACTTCCCCTAAAATTTGAATAGGGAGTTCATAATCAGCTTCTCTAAGTTCCCTACCTTCTTCCGGCAGGGCAACTGCCAATCTGTCAGCGCCTGCCTCAACAGCTGCCTCTGCAACCGGTAGGACACCATGTCCATAGGCATCAGCTTTAACAACTGCCATTATCAGGGTCTCTTCAGGTACATTCTTTTTAACCTGATTAAGATTAAACTTGATATTATCTAAGTTTACTTCTACCCAAACGGGTCTAGTAAGTTTACTCTTTTTCATCATAGTCCCCTCTTAATGTTTTTACTAAGAATGTGGCAACATCATCACCGTGAGTACCGCGCCCATAACCGGCATCGAGACCGGCTTTTATAGCCATATCGTTATTAACCTGGGTACCACCGGCAACTAAGATTACATCATCTCTGATCCCTTTTTCTACACAGAGGTCATTTAGCTTCTTCATGTTAGTTCTATGAACTTCATTGTGACTGATGATTGTACTGATTAAAATCGCGTCAGCATTTGTTTCTATAGCTGCATCTACAACTTTAGAAATTGGTACAGAAGTTCCGAGATAAGTTACATCTATACCATATTTTTCAATTCCACCGTGCTTGATATCAATGATCTCTCTCATACCAACAGAGTGTTCATCTTTACCTACGGTTGCAGCTACAACACTGATTGGGTTTTCATCAACGAAACCTCTAATTTCATCATATGGTAAGGTCTCTTCTTTTTCAGGAATTTCTAATTCATTTTTATCGACTGAGAAGTCTACCTGACCTTTAACTTCACATAAGGTACCTTCAGCCGGCTGCATGACTTCTTTATGGATTACTTCCGGTTTATTTAAGTTCATCTTCTTGGCTATCTCTAAAGCTGCATATTCTGCAATGGTTTCTTCTTCTGGAATAAACATCGTTACATTTACCCAGCCGTCGCCCAGCCACTGAACTTCTGGTCTGATCTTATCATTTTCCCGGAAGTCTTTTGTGTTTTCTAACCTTTTTTCTACATTATCTTCTGGGTCTAATTCATCTATGAAGTCTATCTTTTCAGGTGTGTGTAATGTACAGCCACCGATTAAATCACAGGGCTTATCTAAGCCATCTGGCAGATTATTATAGCCAAAATGGTCACAGACGGGAGCCATGTAATCATCATCACGTGGAACTATTGAATTGGCTGCAACTCCACCATCTAGCTGTCTTACAATTCCGTCTCCATTTCTTTCCGGATACTCACCGGAGTCTACAAAGAATCCTTCTGATACGGCTTTGAAGTAACCGCCGACCTCGAGAATCTCTTCCATAAAGAGTACGGCTCTTTCTTTTAATTCCCTGGACTTATCTTTTAGGTAACCTTCTTCGGTTTTTAGTTCAACTAATTCTTTTAGGCCGTCCATACCGGCAAAAGCCTGTTTGGCTGTATCTACGGCCTGCACATTAAAGTAATGCCAGGGTACATTTCTACCTTCATCAGGAGTAATGGTACTTTGTAGATCAGCTGAGGTTAGTTCTGATAATAATAGGTTTAAAGTATGGGTTACGGTCGCTTCTCTAATAGAAGATTCCATATACTTGGTATTTTGCTGTGCTCTAAACTTATATTCATCAAATAGTTCTCTTAAGGCGATCGCATATGGTAGATTCAATCTTAAATCTGGGGCTGGTGGTGCGACAGGTGGAACTGTCGATAAGGAAATCTTATCTTTGGGCATACCAGCTTTGACAGAGAACATGGAGTTGATCGCATGCTGGACAAAAAGTTCAGGCATGACTTTCCAGGCCTGTCTGGCGGTCGCGTTCGCATTATGGGCTCCATCAATCTGCAGCATACCGGTAGAAGACATTATCTTTTTGGCAACGGCAGCATCTACAAAGGATCTATACATATTGACATCTCTATAAAGTACATTATATTGAGGATCCTGGTGAGCCCCGTTTACACCTTCTTCTGCAAATAATACGGCGATCTCTGCCCCGGCTACTCCACTTACATAAGAGTGGAAGTTAATAGGGCGGCCAACTTCATCTTCAATATAGTCAAGGGCTTTACGGGTGGCCCTAATCTGTTTTCTGGTAATTGGAATTCCACCAACACCTTCCGGGGTTCCTTCAATTAGACCGTCAAAGTGGCTTTGACCGGCAGTTCTAATGACCATAATATGGTCTGCTCCGTGCCAGGCGGCCATTCTCATTCTTCTAATATCATCTTCAAAACGGCCTGAGGCAATTTCGGTTGTAATGACTGGTTCTGGTTGGGGATCGATATTACCAAAACTTCTGGCGGCCGGAAGTGGAACACTATTATCCAACCTTTCAGAAGTCTCCTTATATTCAAAGGGACCTATCTCCTGGTCTTCCACCTTATTACGCCAGGTCCAGCCTTTACGACGGGGGCGGTAATTTTCTATATCTTTAAGTATTTCCTTTATATCAAGTTTTTTATCTGGTTTTAAATCCATTACTTCTCACCCCCATTAAATAAAGCCTGTAGTTCTTCTTTCTCATATTTTTCATCTCTAATATCTAAACCGACTTCCTTCACTGGTCTATCTTCTTTTTGTGCCAACTTATATACAACGTGACCTGCTCCCTTGCTTAAAAGATCCGCCTTTACTACCTGGTTAACAATTGCTTTCGCGTCTACACTGTTAAAACCCATTCTCAGTAGGACTGATCTTTCGATAGAAGCAGAAGTATGTGTATCTGCTAAATCAATTAAAGGATCAACTATTTGTTCTGCTAGTTCCCAAAATCTTTCTTTTAATTCTTCATCCGATAAACTCTCAAGATGACTGCGTCTTTCTTCAAAGTCATCTTCTCTTTTAATCGGCATCAGATCACTTCCTTTCCTTAAAAAATGCTCTAATTTTTAAAATCTAGACTTGCTTTGAGTAAAGCTAAAGCTGTTTTTGGATATTTTTTGCTCATCAAACCCATTGATGCCATGATATAATCACGGTCGATCAGGGCTTCTGCCGATTTAGGAGGCAGTAAAGCTCTTTTATTAAAATCTTTTAAACTTTCCAGTATCTGCTTACTATCGGTAAGCCTTGTGAGCGCACCACCGGTTCCAATAATCCATTTTACAGCAGTAAGATCCTTGCCTTCTGCTACGGTCGAACGGCCGCTCGGACCATATAGGTCGCGGTACTTACCGGAATGTCTTTCAATTGCGGTTAGGGCAGCCTGTTTTGCTAAATGGAAGATATATCTTTCTTCTTCCTTATCGCGCGGAACAGGGGCAAGGTCTACTCTTTTTTCTAAATCTATTCTATCATCAAGTAAGTTATATACATGAGGGGCGTTTAGATAAACACCCAGATCACCTTCCACAGTTCTTTTTGCTTCTGGTTCAGGGCTAATTAAAAGTTCTCTCACATTTAAAGAATCTTCGGTGACCGAATGAACATCGGTTGTAGCTCCTCCCACATCGATGGTTACTAAATTACCAATATCATCTTTAAGCAGTTGGGAGGCTTTCATCACAGCTCCGGGGGTGGGCATCATATCTATCGATAACATCGGTTTAATCTTAGACATACCCGGGGCCCTTACAATATGCTCAGCAAAAACATCATGTATTATATTTCTGGTTTCTTCAATATTTAAGGTATCAATCTCGGGATAAACGTTGTCTGCGATGATTATATGTTTACCCTTTTTTTCAAAAAGTTCTTTAACTTCATTTTGTAAAACCTTATTTCCCGCATAAATATAGGGTACATCGATATCAAGCGAACTCAACTTTTCGGCATTATCTAGTATTACTTCTTCTTCACCATAATCTACTCCACCGGCCAATAATATTATATTAGGTTGAATTTGTCTTAACTCTTCTAATTGTGAGTCTCTCAACTTACCAGCAGTGACCTGTTTTATAACTGCTCCAGCCCCTAAAGCTGCTTCTTCAGCGGCCTTGACAGTCATATCTTTTACAAGGCCGTGGACGGTCATTTTAAGTCCACCGGCTGCACTGCTTGTAGCCATAAACTCTTCCCAATCTAATTTTGGTATCCCCTTTTTCTTTTCTAAATCTGAAATGGCACCTTTTAATCCTACCGTTACATCACCCTCTAAAACAGAGGTTGGTGCAAAACCCTGACCGATAAAATCAGGGTTCGCACTATCTATATTATCAAAAGCATTTACTAAGGTAGTAGTACTGCCTATTTCAGCTATTAATAGATCTACTTTCATCTTTTAACCTCCATGTACGGTCAAATCAAATTCCTCTTCTAATATTTCTTTGGTCTCTGCTTTTGACTTCTTAATCTCATCAGCTAAAAACTCAAGATCAATATCTTCAATTTCTTTTACATTGGTATCTTCGATTACTTTTCTTAAATAGGATCTCTTAAGTTTCTCTAAGTCAACATCTCTAGCTTTGATTTGTGAAGGATGTTCAGGAATGATAACCGACTTGCCGGCCTCTTCCTCATCCGGATCTCCGTTTCTAACATCAATTCCATTTTCCTTAGCAAAATTAAGCTGGGCCATAGGATGTTTACCGGCTCCCGTATATTCAGTCTCCTGAACTACAATTATTTCGTCTTCATCCATCTTTTGCGCTAAATCAAAGGCGGCTGCCAGGGAAGTATTTCCGGCTGGCCCTCTTTCCATACCTTCAATTTGAGCTAGTGCTTCAGTGATATAGAAGACTTCTCCCTGTTTAACGGTTACATATTCATCCATATATCTTAAAGCACGGGCCGCATTGCGTGGAACATCCGCTCTATCCGGCCAGGTTGCAAAAGGAACTCCAAAACCGGTATGACCGGTTGTAAATGATTTTCTATTAAAGTCATGATCGCTTGCCATGTGTAGACCGCTTAAGTCAACACTGGCCGCCACGATCTTAGTTTCATCGGCTCCTGCCTTGATTAAGCCGCGGGAAGTACCTGTTAAGTTACCGCCGCCGGCATGAGTTATGATGACTGCCTCGGGGTTTTTACCTTCTCTTTCCTGTAACTCCTGGACTATCTCATAACCTAAAGGTTCAACACCTGCAATACCAAAGGGTGTATAAAGAGATGCATTGAAATAGCCGGTGTCTTCTAATACTCTAAGGAAAGTATAGAAAAGTTCTGGCCCTACACTTAACTGCAGGACTTCCGAACCGTAAGCTTCACATTTTCGGCCTTTTTCAAGGATTTCCGGTTGTCCGACACCCCGACTGTCAAAAACCTCCTGTACTATTATTGATTCCAGATTACGCATTACAGCCTGAGAAGCAACGGCTGCCCCGTAGTTACCACTAGTTGCAGCAACTACACCGGGGTAACCTTCCTTTTCAGCATGATATACAGAGATGGAGGCTCGCCTGGCTTTATAACTACCAGAGGGATTAGCAGCTTCGTCTTTTAGAAATATCCTAGCTCCTTTACCGGCCGGAGCTAACTTTCTGGCTAACTCTGTAATATTTTTTAGTTCAATAAATGGGGTCTGCCCGACTGCGGTTTCTCTTTGAATCTTGATTATCTCATCTAGTTTGTAGCCGACTTCTGACATCATTCTTTCATAGTCAAAGCCAATATCACCGGTTGAGAATCTTTCATAATCAATACCAACCGCTTTTTTCATAATCTCATTTTTTCTGGCCATTACTGAATTATAGTCATCTGCTGCCAATCTCTACACCTCCTCGTCTCTTAATATTTTTCTAATTTGAGGCCCCACCTGTAAAAGTTCGGGAATCATCTTCCCAAATTTATGTTCATAGGGTGGGTTGACCTCAATTAATTCTCCCTTATGAGTTCTACCGATTACTGTTTTGATTTCTACTTCATCACCAAGCTCTGCGTCTTCTTGTAAGAACCCTTTTACCTTTAATTCTAAAGGAACTTTCTGTGTATCTTCAGGTACCTGGGGAGCTCTCTCTCCAGCAGGAAGAACAACTTGATAGATTTGTACCCAACTTCCAGCTTTTATAACTTCTCCCATATAAATACCTCCAAAATTTATATTATTTTTATTCCATTAATTTGCGTGCATCACCGATCATTGCAGCAGGTACTGGTAGATCTTTCATGGTAACTAAGCCTGCTTCAGCTTCTACGATAACAGGGATCATGTTAATTGCTACTGCCATTGTACCGATTCCACCGGGAATTTCTGGCTGAATTGACATATTAACATCGGGTATACCTTTAATATTAATATAGTCACCGGTTTCTGTACCTTCTTTTTCAGGATGAATCTGCTGTGGGTGTTCTAATAAGATGACTTCTTCACCATCGCTGTAACCTCTTGCAATATGTCTACAGCCGGCTACCATACCGGGTTCTACTTTAACATGTTCGGTTTCTCGATGTGTTTCAGAAACGATAGGTTCTCTGGTCTGTTCAACTTTATCTAAGTCGATTCCCAAACGGTCAGCGATCATATGGATTGATTCTAAGAAACCAATATGCCCTACGATAGAACCGTCTTTAACTCCTTTTTCAAACTCTTCTACGGTTGTTCCTACACCCTGGGTTCTCATAACGGTCGGTCCAAAGGGTGAAAGGTCATTAATTCTAGCGGCTTCGATCTTGTCAACTTTTGCACAGGCTCCACTTAAGGCAATAATCATTAAGTCTAAGACAAAGCCGGGGTTAATACCTGTACCAAGAACAGAAACACCATATTCTTTCGCTAATTTATCTATCTTCTCACTTAGTTCTTTTTCCTGAACTGAGGGATAAGCCATCTCTTCTGCAATAGAGATAACATTAACTTTCTTTTTAACAATTTGTTCAACTTGAGGATAAACATCTTTAACAAAAGAGGAAGTAGCCTGAAGTACTACATCTACATCTTCAGTAATTACACTCATCGGGTCATTAGTTACTTTAACCCCCACTTCTTTATCTAAGCCAAAAAACTCACTTACATCTTTACCGGCTTTTGACTCTCTGTGGGCGATAGCGCCTACAATTTCGATTCCTTTTTTGTCAACTAGGTATTTACCCATTCCACTTCCCATAGAGCCCATGCCCCATAGGACAACCTTAATATTTTCCATTTTAAATCTCCTCCTGGTTAATTAATTTTTAGAATTTCTTGATTACATCTTCCAATGGTGTATATTCCATATCAAATGCTTCAGCCACTGCTTTATATGTTATATCGCCTTCATATACGTTAAGCCCTTTGGCAAGAGCGGGATCATCTATCATAGCCTGTTTGTAGCCTTTGTTGGCCAATTTCAAGGCATATGGTAATGTACAGTTAGTTAAACCGAAGGTAGAGGTTCTAGCAACCGCACCCGGCATATTGGCAACCGAATAATGAACTACTCCGTGTTTGGTAAAGACGGGATCTGCATGAGTAGTTGGATAAGTAGTTTCAATACAGCCACCCTGGTCAATTGCAACATCGACTAATACTGAGCCCTCTGGCATATCTTTGATCATATCTTCAGTTACTAAGTCAGGTGCTTTAGCACCCGGAATTAATACAGCCCCGATTACTAGGTCTGCATCCTGAATTGCATATCTGATATTATGCTGATTGGACATCAATGTTTTTACTCTGCCGTTAAATACATCATCAATATATCTCATTTGGGCAGGATCAATATCTAAAATTGTTACATCTGCGCCTAAGCCTACAGCCATCTTAGCTGAGTTCATACCAACGATTCCGCCACCGATAATAACTACTTTAGCTGGGGTTACGCCCGGAATACCGCCTAAAAGTACACCTTTACCGCCCTGTGGTTTTTCTAAAAACCTAGCACCTTCCTGAGTAGCTAAACGGCCGGCCACTTCACTCATCGGTGTAAGAAGTGGTAAGGAACCATCTTCTAATTGAATGGTTTCATAAGCAATAGAAACAACATTTTTTTCCATGAGAGCTTTAGTCAACTTCTTCTCTGCTGCCAAGTGCAGATATGTAAAGAGAATTTGACCTTCTTTAAAGTAATCATACTCTTCTTTTAGCGGTTCTTTAACCTTCATAATCATATCAGCTTCAGCGAATACTTCTTTTGGAGTATCTAGCATTTCTGCTCCCGCGCTGACATACTGTTCATCACTAATACCGCTGCCTTCACCTGCATTTTTCTCAATTACAACCTTGTGCCCATCGTTAACAAATGCCTTTACTCCTGCTGCTGTGATTGCAACACGATTTTCATTAGACTTAATTTCTTTGGGTACACCAATAATCACATAAATCAACTCCTTTTAATTTTTTAACTTGATAATTTTAACATTTTATTCACATATAAATATATATGCAATAATTATGCCAACAGTTACTATTTTACTATATTTTATCCCCAACTTAAACCTAAAATTCTTGGAACCCATAAAGTTAATGCAGGCCAATAGGAAACTAATATTAATGCAAATATTTCCGCTCCAAGAAATGGGAATATTTCTTTGATTGCTTTTTCATAGGGAACTTCAGCTATTTGGGAACCTACCATTAGCGTCATCCCCATAGGAGGTGTAGCATTACCAATATTAACATTAACCATCATTACTATAGCAAAATGAAGTGGATCAAAACCAAGTTCTATCATAACCGGTGTTATAATTGGTGCTAATAATACCACCGAAGGCCCAATATCCAAAAACATACCTACTATTAAAAATAATACATTTACCATTGCTAACTGCAGGATAGAATTGGTTGTGATATTCATCATTGCATTAGCAAGAGTAGTCGTAATACCTGAATAAGTGATAACCCAACCTAAAATATAGGCTGAACCAATTAGGAAAAATACAATACCAGATAAAACAACGGTCCTTTCTAGAGCTCTTTTTAAATCGTGCCAGCTTAAAGATTTATAGACAAACAAACCTATAATCAGAGCATAAAAAGCTGCAATACCACCTGCTTCAGTTATTGTAGTCATCCCCGTTAAAATAGCTACTAATATTATTATTGGGGTAATAATAGCTAATATGGCTCCTTTAAAAGATTTTAATATTTCTTTAAAATTATATGCTTTTTCTTTGGGATAACCCCTTCTTATACTCATTACTATACTAACACCCAACAGTGAAAACCCTACAATTATTCCTGGCACTATACCTGCTGCAAACATTGAAACAACTGAAACCTCTTCAAACATACTAGAATAATATATCATTACAAGACTGGGAGGAATAATTGGTCCTACAACAGAAGTAGCAGCGGTAACAGCCGCACTATACCCCCCGCCATATCCTTTTCTTTTCATTGCCGGGATTAAGATGTTTCCAATTGCTGTTGTATCAGTAACTGCAGTCCCGGTTAAACCAGCAAAAAGCATACTTGCTCCTACATTAACATGAGATAGTCCACCACGAAATCTACCCATTAGGCTCATTGAAAAGTCAATAATCTTATCTGTCATTCCACTTCTATTAAGTAATTCAGATGCTAAAATAAATAAGGGAATAGCAATCAAAATAAAATCAGAAACAGCATTTAACAAGCGGGTGGGAACTATGCTAAGAAAATTTGCTCCTCCCGCTGAGAATAGGCCAAAAGCTCCTGAAAGACCAATCGCAAAAGCAACGGGTATTCCCAGTATTATCATTATAAAGAAAATAATAAATACTAAAGCCACTTTATCTCTCCTCTCTTCATTAAGTATCTTAATTAACTGCCACTATTTATATAAAGACTAATTTATTCAATTGTTTTTTCAATGAATTCTTCATAATTTTCCTGCCTTTTCTTCTCTAACTCTATCAGATATGGCATGGTCATTAAATGTATAATCTGAATTAATGCACTTACAGGTATTGCGGCCACTAGCCATTTAGAACTTATCTTAACACTTCTTGTTATCATATAAGTGTCTCCAATATTTTGAAATTCTAACCAACCATACCAAAATAATATTAAGGTAAATAATGTTATTAATAAATAATCTAAATACCTCAATAATGTTTCAGCCTTTCCAGGCAAAATATTAAATAAAGCTTCTACCCCCATATGTTCGCCTCTTTTTAAAGCAGCTGGTATACCGAATAAAGCTGCCCAAATCATCAAAATTTGATCAACAGCAAGCGGCCATGATAATGGACTTTTAAATATATATCTTGAAATAGCACCTATTATTGTCAACATCAAAATTAAAGCTACCATGATTGATGCTAATTTTACAGTCACATTATCCAGCCAGTCACTAAATTTTTTAATATTCTCTATCACTTAAATCCCTCCCATCTACTACTTTAACTTTTATTAATTAGGAAACCCCTCGCTTTTAACCGAGGGATTTCCCATACATAAGGCTAAAGTTCAACTATTGATTTAACTAATATTATATATTTAAGCTTTTTAATTACTTGATTCTTTTTCTATTCTTTCCGCTGCATTCCAAAATTCTGTAACTAATTCTTCACTTAATCCATAGTCTTCAATAATCCATTCACGATAAATGGGTCTAGCTTTTTCTTTCCACTGCTCCATCACTTCTGGAGTAGGCATATAAGTATCATCAAATTCCTCTTTTGCTTCTTCCCATGCGATCATACACTGTTGTGTATTAACACCACGAGAAATGACCATTGCTTCGTCAGCTGTATTAACAATAATTTCTTGATATTCTTCTGGAAGGCTTTCAAACCAATCATTACTTACAGACCATACAGCACTATTGTAGATAAATTTAATCCAGGATGTATAGTCATTAACTTCCCAGAACTTGGAGAAAGAGTTTACATAAGGAGCATTAAACTGACCATCAGCTACACCACTAGCTAAAGCAGTTGTTACATCTCCCCAGGGAAGTGGAACAGATTTTGCTCCTAATCCTTCAATAATTGCTTCTTGTGCGGCATTTCCTTTTTCAATTCTGATTCTTAATCCTTTCAAATCTTCTGGAGTTTTTATTAGTCGTTTATTATTTGTAAAAGCTACAAATCCACCACCATCATCCATTACACCAAGTACTTTCAAACCGGTTGTGTCTTCAGCTTCGCTTATGAAGTTAGCAAAATAGTCACTATCCAAGAAATTCCAGGCAGTTCTATAGTTTTCAAATAGATAGGGAGTATAAAGTAATTGATATTTTTCAAAGAAAGACGCAAAAACTCCCCCATAAGCTATAGAAGATTGAACAGTTTTCCCTTGCATTGTCTGACGTGTTACTTCGGTCACTCCACCTAATGAACTGTTATAAAAAGTTTTTACTTCAATGTCTCCATCAGTTCTAGTCTCAACCATTTCTTTAAAATATTCAAAAGCTGCTGCTGATCCACTAACACTTGTATCTCCAATACTATAACTGGAAATTACCATTTCATACTTTTGAGCACCAACAATACCACCAAAAATCAATAGAAAAGACAGAACTAAGGATAGAACGATTAACTTTTTACTTTTCAACATTATTTATTATTTCCCCCTTTTTTAAATTTGCCTAATTTCTCTACTCAGCTTCTCTAATTAGGTCTCCTTTCCCATAATCACCCCCTACTCACCGCAAAATTTGTTTTCATTTGGTTAATAATTTTGCAGTGCTTTCTTGGTTATGGTCTTTATTAGTTCCGGTAGAACTTTCATGGTATAGGGTATATGGACTCTTTCTAAATATTTATGGGCACCTTTTCCATATACACCTACATCTACTACCGGTAAATTTAGCTCTCTTACAGCTTCAATATCGATTCGCCAGCCTTTATTCCAGTACGGCATATTACTTTTTAAGGTCTCTTCATCTTTTTTATCACCTTGAAAGGCCGCATAACTGGCATCAGATAAAAACGGGAAAAAGTCTTTTATAATCATATTGTAATTATAGTCACCATTGATACCGTGGTTATTAATTGTCTCGCGTGCAATAGAATTGAATTTTTTAAACTTTTCATCCTCAACATTGGGATTTTGGGGAGGATAAAATGGTGGTACTAAAAAGACAATAACGGCCGGGCCTTCTAATTCGGCCAGTTCCCACATTCTTTTTATAATTCTAAGAGAATGAACTCTAAGATCTTTAATCCCTTCTTCCTCTACCTTTGATAGGACATTTTCAATCTCTGCTTCTACTTTTTCTTCAATATATTTTTCTTTCACAATATCTAAAAGTTCCTGATAGGTATAACAGTTGATATCTAAATCCAGGTTCATATCCTGTTCGGGGTGGTAACTTTTAAAGACCCGAAAGTTACCTTCTACCCAGTCCAGGGAAGATCTTATACTATCCTTAACCTCTTCTTTAAATGCTTCCATCACTTCGGTTACTCCCCGATTGAAGTTGAGGAAATTATAATAGGCAAAACCTTCATAGGGGAGTTGGCCGTTATATTCTAATTTCTGATCTTCCTGTTTTAAGGATACCGGGGGGTTGGTTATCCGACCATTATACTTATCGGCCAACTCCATATTATTATCAATTCTAGAAGTTAACTCTGACATCAATAAATTAACATCAAAGCCGCCAAATACATCTCCTACATGTGAGCCCTTCCCGATCACATAGAGGGCCGGTACAATCTTGCCCAGAGTACCCATATAGATATACCTATTTTCGGGATTAGTGCCAATTTCATCGGTAGTATAGTCCGTATTAAGTCCGCCAATATATTGTAAGTTCTCTTTTTTTGCTAATTCGACTAATGGTTTGGCAATATTTAACATGCCGAGTGAATCTGCTTCTTCATTAACAGTAATAATTACAAGTACATTACCGTCTAAATCTTCAGTATTTTCAGAAAATTCTTTGAGAAGTTCCAGCTCAACTGCAACACCGGATTTCATATCAGCTGTTCCGCGTCCAAATAACCATTCACCCGAGTTTAAATCTTCTTGCACTTCTTGGTCCAAATCTCTTTTCTTTAACTTGTCCATCAGTTCATACGGTTTTGTAGCCAGATCCTTTAACTCCCTATATTCACCTATGTCTACCGTATCCATATGTCCGATATATACGACCGTTTTCTCCGACGAATTATCTCCCTTTACTAGAGCCGCCAGATTAAATCTATTCATCTTATCATTTCTTAACGGTAGTTTTAATAGATGATCAGGATTTTTTTGAAAATATGGCCATTCCTCCAACATGTCATGAATATAGTTACCAATTTCAATTACTCCATCAGTATTGCTGACACTTTCAATATTAACCAGTTCTTCGGTAAGTTCTAAAATATTTTTACCTCTATTAATCAGATCAATACCGTTATTCAATAAGACCACACCCCTAAGAAAATATTTTGCATAAAACTGTCATATTTATGTTCCACCTATATATTTATGCATATGTTATGCCAGAAAGCCAATTTTGGCATAAAAAAATTGTGATACTGATAACAACCGACTATCAGCACCACAAATTTAAAGTTTATACATTTTTTAATAATTAAAGTCCATCTAGATCAATATTATATTTATTCAGCCTATACTGTAAACTCTGTCTTTTAATGCCAAGATATTTTGCGGTATTGGTAATATTTTTACCATTTTTCTTTAACGCTTCTATAATATATTCCTTTTCTAATTTCTCCATCTTCTCAGGCAAGGTTTTTTTCTCATCCATCTGCTTTTTATCATGATCGGTACTATTAATATCAATTAAAAATGGTTCAACATGTTCTTTTTGAATATAGTCTCCATCACTTAATATATTTATAGCACCTTCTATTACATGTTCTAACTGCCTTACATTACCCGGCCATTTGTAGTTATAGAAAATTTCCTTGACTTCATCACTTAAACCCCTGATATTTCTATTAAATTTACGATTTATTCTATCTATAAAATGATTTGCTAAAAGCAAAATATCATCTTTTCTTTCCGAGAGTAAAGGTAACTGTAATAAAACTACTGCCAGGCGGTAGTATAGATCTTCCCTTAAATTACCTTCTCTGATCGATTCTACGGGTGTCTTATTACTGGTTGCAATAATTCTTACATCTACCTCAATATCTTCTTTGCCCCCAACCGGTCGTACTAAACCTTCCTGTAGAACCCTTAATAGTTTGGCCTGTAAGGCCTTTGACATCGAGTTGATCTCATCTAAAAGAAGTGTGCCCCCATTGGCCTGTTCAAATAGTCCTTTCCGGTTAATTGCCCCTGTAAAACCACCTTTTCTGGTTCCAAAGAGAATCCCTTCCAGGAGGTTTTCCGGTAAGGCGGCACAGTTTTGGGCAATAAATGGTTTGTTCTGACGGCGGCTGCCGCTGTGAATACTCTGAGCAAAAAGCTCTTTACCGGTTCCAGTTTCACCTACTATTAAGATAGAAGAATCTGTCCGGGCCGCCTGGCGGGCGTAATTAATGACCTGTTTAAGCTTTTTATTGTTACCTTTTATATCACTAAAGGTAAAGAACTTATTATGTTCTTCTTCGAAACCATCATCTGTATATAGTTTTTCCTGCAGGGATACGATCTTATTATAAAGTTTCTTGGTTTCGGTTATATCCCGGGCAATTTCTAAGGCCCAGACCGTACCATTTTCTAAATACAGCGGGATCGTACTATTAATCGTTATGATTTTATGCCCATACTTATTTAGATATTCCTGCTGGTTATTTTTTATTTCCTCTCTATTTCTTAAGGTTAACAGCAGGGTACTGTTTTCTTCATTTAGAGAAGGAAAAACCTCATCTATTTTTTTGCCAAGTACTATATCTTTATCCATTCCTTCTAATTCCGACATTTTTTTATTATAAATAATAGTCTGACCAACTTCATTAACAACATGTATCCCTTCATTTATATTATCCAGTATTTTATTTAAATTTTCAGCTATTAATTGGTCTCTTTCCTTCAATCAAAAAACCTCCTTCCCTGTTTATTAATTCTCTATCTAAAGGCCATCTCCTCCTGAATTTATTATTATATTGTTTAAAAATTCACTAAACTGATTATTTTTTTAAGTAAGCTAAACCTCCCTAGCAGGAAGTAGAAAGGAAGGTTCTATTTTAGATTTATTTTAGAAACTCATTCGCTTTTACTCCGCTTTATTTTTAATACTTCCCTATACATTTCTGATGCTTCTTTGGCCATGTTTTTAAGGGAATATTTTTCAGCTGTTTTGCGGGCATTGCCGGCTGTCTTATTATAAAGTTCTTTATCCTTTATTAATTTAATCACTTTATCTGACCAGGCTGAAATATCTTCGACTGTTTTATAACCATTAAAACCATTTTCTACAACATCGTCAATACCGCTTGATCTAACTGCTACTACCGGTGTATAGCCGGCCATAGCCTCTAAAAGGACCATGCCCTGAGTCTCGGTAGTAGAGGCAAAGATAAAGAGATCTGCTATCAGATAGTACTTGTTTATCTCCTGATAATCAACAGCTCCCACGAATTCAACATTTTCTTCTATCTCTTTCTCCTTTACATATTCTTTTAAATTATCTTTTTCAGACCCATCTCCCACAATCAAACATTTGAATTTCTTATCGGTTCTTTCTTTGATCTGTTTAAGCCCATCCAATAGGAAATAGAGGTTTTTCTCTTTAGACAATCTTGAAACAGTTATTAAGGTTATCTCTTCTTTCCTAACATATTTTTCTTTTAAAGGAACTAATTCTTTTTCATCATGTTCATACTGCTTAAGATCAACCCCGGTCGGTAATACCCTGATATTACTACGGACCCCGATATTACGAAGATATTCCCGGGTAGAGTCGGTCGGAGCAAAGATCCCTTCACATTTATTAGCAAACCTTTTTATCATTAAATGAGAAACCCTGTTTTCAAATAGTCTGCGGATGAAAAAGAAACCCGGTAAATAATGGGCATACTTTTCTAACCTGGTATGGTAGGTAAAAACGACCGATTTATCGAATTTTTCTCCCAAGGACCTCCCTTTCGCTCCCAATAGGAAGGGATGATGAGCATGTACGACATCAAAATTATGGGCTTTAAACTTATCTTCTATCTCACTGTTATATACATTGGGAATAACCATATCCATTCCCTCTTTTTGGAAGTGATAAAGCAATTTGCACCTTATCACATTATCATCATCTTCCTGGTGCTCGGGATAATCAGGTGCAAATATATAGACCTCATGTCCTAATTCTCTTAAACCACGGGCTAATCTATCTATCGAAATCGGCACTCCCCCGATCACAGGAAAGTAGTTATTGGTAAACATGGCTATCTTTAATTTCTTATCTTCAAAATACTGCTCTGGATATTTAAAGTCACGGTAGTAGTTGACTTCTCTATTTAATTCCCAGTAGAATAAAAACCCTGCCATCGTTACAATCAGGGCAATGATGATTAAAGTGAGGTAGTTGGTAAATAAGAAGGACTGGATGGCTATCCAGACATTTACTAAGGCTTTTGTAAAGACATTGGGGCTGCCCTCTAATTTTTCTACACTATAATTAATACTACCTGAATTCACATTAACCCTTACATAATGGTAGTAACTAGCCGGGCTTTCAACAATAAGTTCCCCACCGGCTCCTCCACTTACTATATAATTTACGCCCTGAATACTTTCTTTCTTATATAACTGTAAATTTGAACTGAATACCGAATCTACATTATACTCTGCAAATAAGTTCTGATAATAATTTCTTTTCTCGGCACTTTCAATATATTTAATCTTTTCCTCTAAAAGGTACTCCGCCTCTATCTTGAAAGGAGGCTTATTCATTACTATAAAAGTGTTTTCATAATCTAAAGAAGCTTCTAACTCCTTATTAAGCCATTCCCGCTGCCAGCTTTCAGAACTGTGTCCGGTTGTATCGAGAAAGATAAAGTAAGAATCATCAAGATTAAAAGAAAAATAGAAAGGTCCGAAATATTTGTAGAAGTTCTTATAGCCTTCCTCCTCTATCTCATTTTCTCCCACACTGGTAATAAAAGGTAGCTTCATTCTTTGTAAGGTCCTATATAAAACTCTATATTTACCTTCTCCGCTGTCAACCACATTATTACCGGTGGAAATGATGAAATCCGGTCTATCTGACCGTAACCTGGGCAGAATACCTTTATCAAAGATGCTGATCGAATTCTTGATATTGCCCAGCACTGCAAAGGAAAAAGAATCATCTTTTACTTCCCTTTTTACCTGACTAATACTATTATAATTAACAGCGTTAAAATCCTGAATAGAAAACGGGGCATAGATCTTGTAGGTAAAGAGAATTATTATAGCCGTTATTAAGATTATTAAAAAAACCTTGGTTTTATTCTTCATCTGGTTTGGCCCCTTTAAATAACATAAGATAAAATACTATTATTCCAATTGCAATCCCGATATACTTGGTAAACAGCCGCCAGGAAAAAATCAGGGGTAAGATATCTCCCTTCTCCACAATTCTGGTAAACAGCAGGGAAAAACCGCCTTCGGCCACCCCGGTAGCACCAGGCGTAGGGGCAAAGTACATAAAAAATATGACTACCATCTGCATTAAAATTATGGTTACATAATTAAACTGATAACCCATACCTTCCAATAAAAGTATTGCAAAGGTAAATTCAGACAACAAAAATAGGGCGGTAAATAAAAAGGAGAGTACTACATATCTAGTCTTCCCTTTTAAAAATAATGCTAATTTTTCTCCAAAAATCTCTATATGCTTTAATAAATATTTCAAAGTACTGTTATATTTCTTTTTTGAAAGTAGCTTTTTCTTTTTCAAAAAGCGCATCGTTACAAATACTGTTTTCTTTATCAACCGATTTCTAAATATAGCTACATAAAAAATAAAAAGATAGAGTCCAAAAAATGCTAATAGATAACCAAAGAAGGGGACACCTGAAAACTGGTTATATATCCCTTCTCTGGTTAAAAGTATTAAAGGGCCACTTACAAAAACAAATACTGAAGCTAATACTGTTCTGATTGTGGTAGCAGCTGTCGCATTACCCAAGGGGACACCCTTCTTATTTAAAAAATAAACCTGTGCTACCCCTCCCCCGCTGGCAAAGGGAGTAATATTGGAAATAAAAAGGTTAATAAAAACGATCTTAAAAATATGCCAATAACTAATCTTGATCTCTAAGGACCTAAGAATAAAGTAAAGCCTTAAACCATCCAGAACAAAATATATTAAAAGTAAAGAAAATAGTCCTATAATGATGGGGGCTGTAAAGTCTTTAAAAATTAAAAAGCTGGCTTCCTGGCCAAATATTCTATATATGTAATATAAGGTTAAAACTGAAATTACAATAAAAATAACCAGATAGATAAGGTATCTTTTTATATTTAATTCTTCTAATTTGCTTTTCGAATTTTCCATAATTACCTTCAGCTCCTATTGTACCTTAAAGATTATCTAATCTATTTAACTATTTTATTTCTTCCCTATATTAATTAGTTTCTACATATATCACTTTTAAACCTGCAAAATTTAACCTTTAAACATTAAAAAAAGGAGGTGCCTTTCCAGACACCTCCCGGTCTTTTTGTTTTTAAGTTTACTTTATCTTAATTTATAGTTTCTTTTCTATTTCAGCTTCATCTCTAAGTTTTCTTACAAATTCATCCCAGATTTCTTGTCCTTTTTGATTTTGTAATTGTTGTTTGATCTGATCTTTTACTTCTTCAAAGCTTCTTACACCAGCTTCTCTTCTATCTGTTGCTTTGATAATATGGAAGCCGTACTGGGTTTCTACTATCTGACTCATTTCACCGGAGTCTAAAGCAAATACTGCCTCTTTAAATTTCTGAGCAATATTTTGATCTTTACTGATATAGCCTAGGTCTCCACCTTTTTCTGCAGATGGGCCGGTTGAATATTCTTTGGCTAATTCAGCAAAGTCTCCGCCTTCATCTAATTTAGTCATAACTTCTTCGGCAGTTTCCTTATCTTCAAGGAGAATATGGCTTGCTTTTACCTGTTCCTGATACTCAAAATTAGATTTATTATTATCATAGTACTCTTTCATTTCTTCTTCGGTAACTTCAGCCTGACTTTGAATATCTTCCTGTAATTTATTGATTAGAAGACTCTCTTGATTTACCTGGAAGAATCTTTCTCTATAAGCATCAATAGATTCAATGCCCTGCTGTTGTAAAGCTTCTTCTAACTGGGCATCATCTATATTATTCTGCTGTTTGATTCCTTCAAGCTGTTTATTAAAGATCTCTGTTTTTTCTTCTTCTGATAAAGTGATTTCTCTTTCTTTTGCTTCTTGGGCTAGCAGTTTTTGAGTGATTAATTGGTCAAGTTTAACTTTTTGGAATTCAGTAATTACATTTTGTCCAGCTTCAGTCTGTAAAAGTACCTGGGTGAATTCAGGGTTTTGTCTATATAAAGTCATTACGAGATTTTGGGTGCCAGCAAATTGGTCAAGCTCCTGCATGGTGATGTCTTCACCATTAACTACGGCAGCTACCTCGGGCTGGCTGCTGCTTTCTTCACCTGTATTGGATGTTCCTTCATTATCCTGTGCTGCAACTGGAAATGCAACTAGTAGGGTTAATATCATCACTATTGATAATACTTTTTTGAAATGCATAAATTTAATTCACTCTCCTCATGAGTTTAATTAATAAATATTATTTAGTTTTTTATTGCATGCGGTCAAAAAAATGGCTCCCCGAGCAGGACTCGAACCTGCGGCTCGATGGTTAACAGCCATCTGCTCTACCAGCTGAGCTATCGGGGAATCTTGTTCCTGCTTTCATTTTTTACATTATAACAATAATAGATAGCTTTGTCCAGTTATTTGATTTTAAAAAAAATTTAAATATAAATCTGGTTTTATTTAAATAGATATAGGCCATGACCATCGACCATAACTGACAGTTCGCCACCTTTTAGACTATAAGAATTTTGACTTATGAGATCAACAACTTCCTCTTTATATAACTGAATTTTAATTTCACTTTTCTCACTGCTTGTATTAATTAATCCAACTATTTTTTCTCC
>CAZGMM010000021.1:0-27938 GCA_964526845.1 uncultured Halanaerobiales bacterium
GGGTACAAATATTTAAATAAAATTTGATTTAATATTAATATAGTACTTAATTCAAGATTATAGTAGTCAGTTAAAGTTTTATTCAAAGTTCACTTAAACTCAATCCCCCCTATTTGAGTAAAGTGATATTTGAAAATTAAATACATAATTGAGGTCCCAATTTATATTTTAAAGATTTAGACTTTTTAAGTAATATATTTTTCAATTAAAAACACAAATTTTATTATAAAAAACATATAAGGAGTTGAAAAATATGGTAAAAATCCCCCAAGAACCAGAAATGCCTACCCTATATTTCATTGGAGTTACTACCCACGAATCATCTATAAATGACGTGTTCCCGGCCTGGGCTAATGCCCTAAATTTGGATGCTCAATTAGTGGGTATTAATTTAGAAATTCATGCAGAGCCAGAAGATTATAGAAAAGTTGTTAACTTCATAAAAGAGCAGGATTTAGCGCGCGGTGCCCTTGTTACTACTCATAAGATTGACTTATTTAATGCTGCCCGTGATATGTTTGACTTTCTTGATCCTCATTGTAAAACACAAGAGGAATTATCCTGTATTTCAAAAAACGAGGGAAAATTAGAGGGATATGCGAAAGACCCTATCTCAAGTGGATTAGCCATGGAAGCCTTTATTCCAGAAAACTATTGGAAAAAACATGGTGGAGAAGTTTTTATAATGGGGGCAGGAGGAAGTGCTAGAGCTATTAGCTCTTATCTGTTCTCTGAAGATAAAGCAGGTAACATGCCTTCCAAATTAATTATCAATAATAGAAGTCAACCACGTTTAACAAAATTTGAAAGAATATTTGAGGAAATTAATGATGAAGTAGATGTAGAATATAATTTAAGTCCAGAACATGAGCAAAATGATAATGTATTAAAAAAATTGAAACCTTATTCTTTAATTGTTAATGCTACCGGATTAGGTAAGGATAGACCCGGCTCACCTTTAAGCGATAATTGTGAGTTTCCTGAACATAGTTTAGTATGGGAACTTAATTATCGGGGAGAAAGAAAGTTTATGCATCAGGCAATTGCTCAAAAAGAAGAAAAAGACTTATACATAGAAGATGGGTGGATTTACTTTATTCACGGTTGGTCTCAAGTTATTTTTGAGGTATTCAATATTGAATACGATCAGGATTTAATTGATAAGTTAGATAAAGTAGCTGCAGATATTAAAAATAGATAGTAAGGAGAGGTGTTGATATGTTTAAAAAGGTTCAGCATTTACAAAAAATTTATGATTCGGGTGTTGTAGCCGTCATCAGAGCAGAAAATGGTGAAGAAGCCTTAAAAATTACTGAGGCAATAAAAAAAGGCGGCTTAAGTATTATTGAAATTACAATGACGGTGCCCGGAGCTGTAGAAGTCATCAAAGAATTATCAAATGAATTTGATGAAGATGAAGTATTAATAGGAGCTGGCTCAGTATTAGATTCAGAAACAGCCAGATCCTGTTTGCTGGCAGGAGCAGAATTTATCGTGTCTCCCACCATAGATGCCGAAACTATAGAATTATGTAATAGATATAATAAGATAGTAATGCCAGGAGCTATGAGTGTTAATGAAGTACAAAGAGCTATGGAATTAGGATCAGACATTGTTAAAGTATTTCCTGCTTCATTATTCGGTCCTAAAATTATTAAATCTATCAAAGGGCCACTTCCCCAGGCTAACTTACTACCCACGGGAGGAATTAACTTACAAAATGTAAGAGATTATTTGAAAGCAGGTAGTTTTGCGGTGGGTGTAGGTAGTACTTTAACAAAAGGTGCAAAAGAAGGCGATTATAACAAAATAACTGAAGTAAGTAAGAATTTTGTTGAGATAATTAATAGTATTAATAGGTAGACTAAAAGTTAGTTTTCAAAAATAATATTATTAAAAAGGAGACTGTTATTTATGGGCAAGAATAGTTATATTATTGCTTATGATTTGGGCACAACTGGCAATAAAGCTACTATGTTTGATGAGCAAGGAAACTTAGTAGCAAGTTCTTTAAGTGAATATAAAACATATTATCCCGGTAAAAACCAAGTTGAACAAGACCCTAATGATTGGTTTAAGGCTGTTAAAGAAGCTACCCAGGATTTAATGGCTAAAAGCAGTATAGACAAAAAAGAAGTAGCTTGTTTAACTTTTAGCGGCCAAATGATGGGAGGTGTAGCTGTAGATAAAAAGGCGGAGCCGTTATATAATGCCCTAATATGGGCAGATCAGCGTGGTGTTAAACAAGCAGAGAAGTTGATAAATCGATTAGGAAAAAAAGAAATATATGAAATAGTTGGTCATAGGCCGAGTGCCTCTTATGGTGCCGCTAAAATGATGTGGTTGAAAGAGAATAGGCCAGATGTTTATAAAAAATCATATAAATTTTTAAATGCCAAGGACTTCATAGCTGCGAAAATGACAGGTAATTTTGTAACTGATTATTCAGATGCTTCCAGCACTAATTTATTTGATTTAAATAGATTAGAGTGGTCAGATGAATTAATTAAAGCAAGTGGTATAGAAAAAGAAAAAATGCCTAAAGCAGTTCCTTCCACTGAAATTGCAGGAAGGTTAAAAAAGAATATAGCTAATGAATTAAATTTAGTTGAAGGTATTCCTGTTGTAATCGGAGGAGGAGATGGCTCTTGTGCTGCAGCCGGGGCAGGAGTAGTAGATAAGAATTCAGCCTATAATTATGTAGGCTCATCTTCCTGGATAGGTATTGCCTCCAAAGAACCTTTAATTGATGACAAGATGAGAACATTTACCTGGGCTCATGTTGTGCCGGGTTTATATAGTCCTACCGGTACAATGCAGGCGGCAGGGGCTTCTTATCAATGGGCGAGAGATAATTTGTGTGAAGCTGAAAAGTTGAAAGCTCAAAAAGAGGATATAGACCCCTATGAAATGATGAATGCTAAAGCGAGTGAAGTAAAACCTGGGGCAGACAGCCTAATCTATTTACCATATCTAATGGGTGAAAGAGCTCCCCACTGGAATCCGCAAGCAAAAGGTGGATTTATTGGATTAACTATTAAACATCAACACAGTCATTTAGTGAGAGCTGTAATGGAAGGTGTATCTTTTACTCTAAGGATGATATTGGAAGCATTTTTAGAACAAGGAGCAAAGTTAGATGAAATGATAATGATTGGCGGTGGTGCTAAAGGCCAATTATGGAGACAGATTATGGCAGATATCTACAAAAAGAAAATTTTGATTCCTAATTATTTAGATGAAGCTACTTCTATGGGAGCAGCACTTACCGGAGGTGTAGGAGTAGGTTTATATGAAGATTTTGATTTTGTTCATGAAATGTTGAATATAGAAAAAAGAGTTAAGCCTAATGAAGATAATTTTAAAACTTATGATGTACTATTTGAAATATTTAAAAAGTCATATAATTCTTTAGAAGATATATTTTCTGATTTGCATAAACTATAATTTAATTAGAGGTGAATAGCATGAAGATAATGGTAACTCCCCGTTCTTTTAGTTCTACATCTGATAAACCAAAAAATTTACTTGAAAAGAAATATTCAAATATAGATTATAATGATACTGGCAAACCATATAGTAAAGAAGTAATGAAAGAAAAAATTAAAAATATCGATGGGATTATTATTGGCATCGATCCCCTTGATGAAGAAGTGTTAAAAGAAGCTAAAGATCTTAAAATAATTTCTAAATATGGAGTGGGTACAGATAATATAGACTTAGATTATGCATCTAAAAATAATATAGTGGTTACTAACACTCCTAATGCAAATAATAATGCCGTTGCTGATCTTGCCTTCGGCTTAATGATAACTTTAGCCAGACGTATAATTGAGGCTGATCATAGAACTAAAAATGATGAATGGGGCAAAATAATAGGCTCTGCTGTTAATAATAAAGTTCTAGGAGTAATTGGTCTCGGCAAGATCGGAAAAGAGGTCGTAAAGCGAGCTCAGGGATTTAATATGGAAGTAATGGTTTTTGATATTGAGGAAGATGAGCAGTTCAAAGAAAAGTATGGAGTAGAATATATGTCTAAAGAAGACTTATTAAAAAAAGCTGATTTTATCTCAATACATACCCCCTTAACACCTCAAACAAAAGATCTAATTACTAAAAGAGAGTTAAAAATGATGAAAGAGACATCATTTTTAGTAAATACTTCTCGCGGGGGAATTGTAAACGAAGAAGATCTCTATTATTCCTTAAAAGAAAATTTAATCAAAGGTGCAGCCCTTGATGCTTTTGTTAATGAGCCACCCGAAGATTCTCCCTTAAAAGAACTAGATAATATAATAATGACCTCACACATGGGCGCTTATACAGTTGAAGCTATAGAAAAAATGGGAGTTGATGCAGTTAAAAATTTAATTGCAGGGTTGGAGGGTGATAAACCTGAAAATATTTTATTATAGTACTTCATTTCAAATAATTCTCAAGTATTCTTGTATCATCGTACACTATCTTTTTTCAATCTTTCCTGATAGTATTTTAGCAAATCATTAATACTTAAAAGTGGATAGAAGCTATTATTATAAATCTTTTTATCAAAGAAAGGGGAGGATTATTATGTTATCTATTGCCGTCCAAGGGCCGGATAATTTAGAAATAGTAGAGATACCTGAACCAAAACCAGGTCCTTATGAAGTGAAAGTGAAAAACAAAGTGGCTGCTCTATGTAATGCAACAGATCGCAAATTAATTGAAGGACATTTCCCTGGTGTAAATGATTATCCACTTTTATTGGGACATGAAACTGCTGGAGAAGTGGTTGATATAGGAGAGAAGGTTAAAACTTTTAATGAAGGAGATATTGCAATAGGTGGACTTTTGCTGAATTCAACTGATCCCAATTATAATAGCGGTTGGGGAGGTTTTTCTGAGTATACAATTATAAAAGATCATAAAGCCATGAAAGAAGACGGGATAGCAGATGAGGAGCATGGATGGAATCCTGTTAATAAAATCATGCTTCCTGTAAATGGAGATATTTCAATAGAAGATGCTGTTTTACTTTGTACGTGGAGAGAAGTATATGCGGGTTTAGAAGACTTTAAGATAAAAAACAATGAGGAAATAAAAAACATATTAATATTTGGAGCTGGTCCGGTAGGCTTGAGCTTCTTAAAATTTTTACAGTATGAAGATTTGAATTTTATTGGAGTAGTTGAGCCACTAAAAAATAAACGAGAACTAGCATTAAAGATGGGAGCTGATGCAGTATTTGAACCTGATGATGAAATATTACAATCAATTCATGAAAATTTAGGAGAAAAGTTAGATGTTGTAGTAGATGCTGTAGGGAAGACTAATATTATTAATAACTCCCTATCTTTAATCAAAATGGCCGGCTCGGTCTGTGTATATGGGGTTATTGACAAAACTACAGTTGAGATAAAAAAGGAAAATGCTCCGTATAATTTTAATATTTTATTTCATCAATGGCCTACCAGGGATCGTGAAGCAGCAGCCCAAAAGCCGTTGATTAAATTAATTGAGCAAAAGAAAATTAGTCATAAAGAATTTGTTACCGCTGAATTTCCTGTGGAAAGAATTAAGGAGGCCTTTGAAGCTTCAAAATCGGGTAGTAATTTAAAAGTTCTTCTGCGTTATTAATGAATTTGCAAAAACTATATCAGACTATTAAAAGTAAAAAAGCTAAAAATAATAATAATCTTTGGAAATTGATTTTATTAAGGGAGGAGGAATATTTATGAGATATGTAAAACTTGATTCGGGGAATAAAATGCCGATGGTTGGTTTTGGAACTTTTACATTAACAGGAGATGTTTGTCGAGAATCTGTTGAAAAAGCAATTGAACTAGGTTATACACATATCGACACAGCAGAGATTTATGAAAATGAAAAACAAGTTGGTCAAGGTATAAAAGCAGGCTTGGAAAAAACATCATTAACAAGAGAAGACCTTTTTGTTACTTCCAAGGTGTGGAAAGATAATCTCCGTGATGATGAAGTAATTGAAGCTTGTTTAGGGACCCTTGATGATTTAGGTTTAGATCATTTAGACCTCTATCTAATTCACTGGCCCAATAGCGATATACCAATGGAAGGCACTTTTAAAGCATTAGCTAAATTAAAAAGAGATGGTAAGGTTAAAGATATAGGTGTCAGTAATTTCACTACTACCCATTTAAAGAAAGCCCAAAAAGTTTCTAGTGCACCAATTTCAATTAATCAGGTTGAATACCATCCTTATCTAAATCAAAATAAACTATTAAATTATTGTAAGGAAAATGATATTACGGTAACAGCATTTAGTCCTTTGGGTAATGCGGAATTATTGACTAAAAAACCTCTCATTGAATTAGCTGAAAAAGTTGATAAAAGTCTAGCTCAGGTAATATTAAAATGGTTAGTCGATAAAGATATTATTGTTATACCTAGATCTACTTCAACAGAACATATGAAAGAAAATTTAGATCTGTTCAGTTGGGATTTACCTGAAGAAGTATTTAATAGAATTGAGCAGTTAGATAAGACAATGCGGGTAAGAGATCCCGAATTTGGAGAATTTGATATGGAAGAATAATCATATTAACAGTATATACTACTAAATAAACGTTAAAGAAAGGGTGTTAAAAAATAAAATTAATGTAATTAAAGGATGATCAAATATGAATAAAAAAGTAAAAGTTGGGTTAACCGGAGTAGTACACCCCAATATGCCGGGTAATGATAGGGAAATATATCAACAAATTATAAAAGAAATGGAATTACTTAGTAATGACAAGGATTTTGAACTAGTTATTATTCCTGAAGTGCTAGAGTCTGAAAAGGCCTCACGTAAAGCAAAGGAAAAACTAGAAGATAATAATGTGGATTTCACCATGATATTTAGTGCAAGTTTAGGTTATGGAAGGGTCCTTTTACCTTTAGCAAAAATAGATTCTTATATAGGATTATGGTCTATACCAGAGCCCACCAAATCAGGGGTACTGCAGTTAAATTCTTTTTGTGGAACCAACATGTTTGCAGCAATTTTGAAAAATTATTTTAAACATTATGATATACCTTACAAATGGTTCTATGGTTATCCCGAATCAGATATTTTTATGGAAAGATTTGAAATTACTTTAAGAGCTATGAAAGCCATTAAAGTTTTAGAAAATTCTCGTATTGGTCTAGTGGGTGATATTGCAGATGGATTTGAAAATTTCAATTTTGATGAGAGACTATTAGATAAAAAACTTGGTACATATATTCAGCAAAGGCATACAGTTGAAGATATAGTGGCATGGGCTAAGGATATAAGTAAGGCTCAAGTAGATAAAGACCTTGAAGAATTTCTTAAAATGGGCAATTGTAATAAAGATAGGGTTAGTGAAGAAGATATAAGAAAATCATCAAGGGTATATTTAGCTTTTAAAGAATTTGCTGACGAAAATGATTATAATGCCTTGGCTATAAGCTGCTGGCCTAAATTCCAGGAAGTTTACGACCTAGCGGTCTGCAGCGCGATGTCAAGATTAAATCAAGATGGAATAGTTGCCCCCTGTGAAGGAGACATCATGGGTACGATAAATATGCTGATTTTGAATGCAGTTAGTGGGAGAAAGTCAGCAATAAATGATTTAGTTTCTATAGACCAAGAAGACGAGAGTTTTAACTTCTGGCACTGCGGTGTAGCTCCAGCTTGTTGGGCAAATAAAAATGGTGTTACCTGGGATCAACATTTTAATATTGGTGAATATAAAGATAATGGAGAATGGGACGGTAAAGGAGTTGTAGCTGATTTAACCTTTAAACCAGGTCCAATCACTATATTTAGGATGGATAATAACTTCGATAATCTATTGATTATGAAAGGTGTAGTTATGGAAGACAAAGATAGTTTTTATGGTTCGAGCGGGTGGGTGAAGAACTTACAAATTAATGGAAATACACTTTCTACCAAGGATTTAATCAATACCCTTATTGTAAATCATGTGGACCATCATTTCCCCACAGTTTATGGAGATTTTACGGATGAATTAATGGAATTTGCAAATTGGAAGTCAATGAGTGTCCTTAATGAAATTTCTTATAAACCTTATTTTCAGAGAAAATAATTTTAATGTATATAATACTTTAAAATCATTATAAATTATTTTTCAATATAAAATTGAGTAAGTTGATAAGAATTTATAAAAACCAGGATGATAATAATTAAAAAATTCAAAAAGTTATGTTAATTTAGCAGGAATTCTAATTTAAATCTTTAATTAATAACATAACAAGTGGTAAATATATTATTACATTTATATCTTTTTACCACCTGAATTGATAAAAATATTAACAGTACACTAATATAATGATCAACTAATAAAAAGCAGATTTTTCAGATCTTTAATTATATAGAATTCGAAAATTTTTAGAAATGATTTTATTACTACCGGGGAGGGATGTATTTGCAAAACAATATAGGCTTACATTATGGATACTGGCTTCATGACTGGGATGGTAATTTGTTAAAAATAGTTGACAAAATCAGCAAAATTGGATTTACTGCCATAGAAATTGATTCTGATGTTATGCTGACCCGGTCCAGCAAAAAAAGAGATAAAATAAGCAAAAAAATCAAAAAAAACAACCTAAGTTTGAATTTTTGTATTGGTATGAAAGGTAAACATGATGTTTCCTCTAAAAATCCGAAAGTTAGAAAAAGGGGAATAGAACATGTCAAAGAGATCATAAAGATGGTTAATTCAATGGGCGGTGACACCATTTCAGGAGTATGTTATGGAGAATGGAGTCCCGATTTTAAAAAAGCTAAAAATAAAGAAGAATATTTAAAAAGAAGCATTGATAGTGTGGAAGAAATTGTTAATTTTGCAGAGGGATATAATATAAATTATAATCTAGAACCGGTCAATCGATATGAGCAGTTTATGATTAATACCTGTCGTGAAGCTCTTGATTACATAGAAGAGATAGATAGCCCTAATCTTAATGTTCTGCTTGATACTTTCCATATGAATATTGAAGAAGATAGTATGGGAAAAGCTATTAAAGAAGCGGGGGGAAGGTTAGGCCATCTCCATATAGGGGAAAATAACAGGAAACCACCGGGAGAAGCTAATACTATTGATTGGGATGAAGTTTTTAAGGCTTTAAAGGAGATTAACTATAAAGGTGATATTGTAATGGAACCTTTCATTAATTATGGAGGGGAAATTGGATTTGATACTAGATTGTGGAGAAACATGGATGAAGAATCCAGAAGTTTAGAAGACAGAATAACTGTTTCATTAAATTTTATCAAGGATAAATTAAATAAATAATTTAATTATAAAGTAATAATATAAGGGGGTTTAAGAAAATATGGATCTAATGTTAGAGGGAAAAACAGCTGTAATAACCGGAGGCAGCAAAGGAATCGGTTATGCAGTAGCTGAAGGTTTAGCTAAAGAAGGTGTTGATCTTTTTATTCTGGCAAGAAAAGAAAAAGATCTAAAAGAAGCTTCTCAAAAATTAGAAAAAGAAAATATCAAATGTGTAGATATAAAGGCAGATGTAACTAAATTAGAAGATCTCGAGAATGCAGTTTCTATAATAAAAGAACATACTGATACTGTTGATATATTAATTAATAATGCCGGAACTGGTAGTAAAGAAGATATTATGGATGCATCTGATGAGAAATGGCAGTACTACTGGGATTTACATGTAATGGCAGCTATTAGACTTTCCAGAATGATTGTACCTATGATGAAAAAAACAGAAGAAGAGGGGGTGATTTTGAATACTTCGTCGATTTGTTCGAAACAACCACTAGATTATGAACCAATATATAATACAACAAAAGCAGCATTAACGATGCTTTCTAAATGTCTAGCGAATGAGTTAATAGATGATAACATTAGAGTAAATGCAGTTAATCCAGGCTTGATTTTAACTTCAGATTGGAAAAATACTGCTAAGAAACTGACAGAGGGCAAGGATATCACACTTGACGAGTATTTTAAAGATATTGCAGAAGATAAGACTCCAATCGGAAGATTTGCTGACCCTGAAGAGGTAGCGAATTTTTATGTTTTCCTTTGTTCCTCACGAGCTAGTTATATGACAGGTTCAAGTTACTATGTAGATGGCGGATGGCTTAAAACCACAATTTAATATTAAATAAAGTTGTAATAGCTTTTGTTATAAAAACAAAAGTAAAAATTAAGGGGGATTAATATGAAGAAGTTAAGTTTAGCTTTAGTTGTTGTGCTCGTTCTTGGTATTACTATTGGAGCTGGTGCTCAGGATTTATATTTTGGAACTTCTATAAGAAGTTTAGATAATCCTTACCATGCTCAGTGGAAAGAAGGCGCCGAGATTTATGCTGAGGAAGTTGGTCTATTAGACAACCACAGAACATTATTATGTGAAGGTAGTGATGAAAAACAGGTTGATGATATCAGATCCTTAATTGCATCTTCAAATGGTAATGTAGTATTTAATATTGACCCTAATACCGCTCCCAATGTACAGCCTATCTTAGAATTACTTGAAGAAGAAGAAATTTATTTTGTAACAAACTGGAATAAACCAGAAGAATTGAACCCAACAGACTATAAATATTGGGTAGCACATATAGGTTATGATAACTTCAATAGTGGATATCAAACAGCAAAAGTACTATTTGATTCCATTGGAGGCGAAGGTAAAATATTAGCAATTGAAGGTATGCTTGCTAATACTGCAAATCAACAAAGAGTTGAAGGTTTAAATCAGGCGTTAGAAGAATATCCAGATATTGAATTGGTAGAAAGTCGTCCAGCCGATTGGTCTCGTTCACAAGCATATAATGTCACCCAAAACTTATTATTGGCTTATCCAGATGTTAAAGGTATTTGGGCTGCAAATGATGCCATGGCACTTGGTGTAATCGAAGCATTAAGAGAACAAGGTTTAGCTGGACAAATTCCTGTAACTGGTACTGATGGAATTTCTGAAGCTTTCCAAGCAATCAGGAATGGTGAAATGGTAGCTACTGCTGTAAATAATGCTCACTGGCAAGGTGGTATTGGTTTAGCTATAGCTCACGCAGCTGAAAAAGGCGAAATTAATCCTGAAGAATTATCCCAAGAAAAAGCAAATTGGGTATATAATGCTGCAATAGTTACTCAGGATAATGTAGATGAATATGTAAGTAACTTTGTTGAGAATGTACCAGAATATGATTTCACACAATACTGGGTAGAAGATCCTGCAGTTAAAGAATAAAACAGGCAGTTAAATAATGCAGGGGGATTCTTCCCCCTGCTTTTCTCTAAATAATATTTAGGAGGTTTTGTTATGACAACTCCTTACTTAGAACTAGAAAATATTACAAAAGAATACCCGGGAGTAGTGGCTCTCGATAATGTGGATATTGAAGTGGGTTATAATGAAGTTTTAGGTTTAGTGGGAGAAAATGGTGCTGGCAAATCGACTTTGCTTAAAATTATTGCCGGAATTGAAACTCCTGATTCTGGCCGATACATGATAGAAGGTAATGAAGTTAAATTTAAATCTTTACTTGAAGCCCAAACAGCCGGTATTAGTATGGTTTTTCAAGAACAGTCCCTTTTACCGAATATTTCAGTGAGTGAAAATATTTATTTAGGTTCTGAAGATAAATTCAGGAATTTTGGAATATTAGATAAGACAAGAATGTATGAAGAAACCAAGAAATTTTTAAATATGGTTGATGCTAATATAGATCCTAAGATGCTTACCGGGGATTTAGAGTTTTCTGACAGACAGATGATTGAAATCGCAAAATCTTTAAGGATAGTAGAAGAGGCGCAAACTGAAAACTCTATTATTTTATTTGATGAACCAACATCTGTATTGGAAGATGAGGAGATTCAAAAATTATTTGAAATTATAAGAGAATTGAAGAAAGAACATGCTGTAATATTTGTTTCACATCGTTTAGATGAGGTTATTGAAATTTCTGATCGTGTATATATATTAAAAGATGGGAAAAATGTCGCTGTTAAACCTACTGAACATGTTGATCAAAAGGAGCTTCACAATCTCATGGTAGGTAGGAGTTTGCAGGAAGAATACTATAAAATAAAAGACCAAAAAGAGATCGATTATATAAATGGTGAAGTAGTGTTGGCAACCAATGATCTAACTGAAAAAAAGAATAAAAACTTTTGCGATTGCTGTTTCGAACTTTATAAAGGTGAGATATTAGGTTTTGCCGGGGTGCAAGGTTCTGGCAAAGAACAGCTTGGTAGAGCGTTATTTGGATTGGAAAATGTTATGGGTGAAATAAAATGTGAATCTTATAAAGATATAATAGATTTTCCTCCTGAAGCTATAAATCAAGGGATTGCCTATATACCAAAAGAGAGATCTTTAGAAGGTTTAGTATTCGGATTTGATGTTAATGATAATATAAATCTACCTAACTATAGAAATCTAAATAAGTATGGAGTTATTAAAAAACAGAAAGCACAGCAAGTTTCTAAAGAATGGGTAAATAGATTGGGTATAAAAACTCCTAGCATTTATACTCCTTCCGCCAGCTTAAGCGGCGGTAATCAGCAAAAAGTTGTCCTAGCGAAATGGTTAGCTATTAATGAGATAAAAATACTAATATTAGACCATCCTACTCGTGGTATAGATGTAGGGGCTAAAGAAGAAATATATGAATTAATGAGAGAAGTAGTTAAAAGAGGTATAAGTATTATCCTTACTTCTGATACTCTAGAAGAATTAATTGGTTTAAGTAATAGAATTCATGTTATGAAAGATGGGGAAATAGTCAAGACATTTATGGCCCCGAAAGATAATAAGCCCACCCAGGAACAAATTGTGTCTTATATGGTATAAAATTATAAAATTTAGCTGGGGGAGATAATAATAATGTTTAACTTTAATAATGATTTAATAGAAAAAATTAAAAAATATGATCTTACATTTATTGTACCAATAGTATTTTTAATAGCCATTTGGGTTACTATATTTACTGTTAATCCTTTATTTTTAAATTTAAGAAGTATTCTTAGTGTATTAGTTACAGCTGTACCTCTTATTATTTGTGCTTTTGGTGTAACCCATGTAATCAGGCTGGGTTCTATTGATTTATCAATTGAAGGTCAAGCTGCGTTTAGTGCTGTGTTAGTTAGCTTTTTACTCCAGAACAATTTTAATAATCTTGATCTTGGCTTTTGGGCAGTGATTATAGCAATTGCGGCAACTACTTTAATTGGCGCCTTAAATGGAATAATACATACTCAGGTTAAAATACCATCTTTTATTTCATCTTTTGGATTAGGAGCTATTGCCACAGGCGCAGCTATATTAATATATCGTGGTGAGCCGATAAGTATAACAGATAATGCTTTCAGGGGCTTTTTTACCAACTGGAATTTTAATATACCTAATATCCTGATTATTACTCTTGTCGTATTTTTATTTTTGTATTTCTTACAAAAGAAAACAATTATTGGTACTTATGTAGACGCAATTGGTGGAGATGAAAAATTAACGCGTTTAAATGGCATTCCTGTTAATAAATTTAAGATCATTTCATTTGCAATTGCAGGTTTTTGTTATGGAATAGCAGGTGTGATTTTAGCAGCAAGACTTGGTACAGGGACTGCTGATTTATCTTCAGGCTTACTTTTAAATGGTATTGCCTCCGTTTTATTGGGAGGAACTGCTTTACAAGGGGGAAATGGTGGAGTAGTAAGAACTCTCATTGGAGCAGTAATTATAAGTTCTCTTAAAACCGGGATAATAGTGCTTAGAATCAACCCCTATTTCCAAGAAGGATTTATTGGTATTGTATTAATTGCAGTATTACTTCTAGGTGCTAAGAGAGGAAAATTAGTAATTAACAAATAGTTTTTAAAAGGAGGCAATTTTTAATGAATTTTAAAAATATTGAAATGAAAAACTGGATACCAATAATTACCTTATTTGTTCTTGTAATATTATTAACCATTATAAATCCAGATTTCTTTTCCACTTATAACCTCACCTCTATATTTATTCAAGCTTCCGTATTAATGATTTTATCATCAGGGGTTACATTTATTATTTTAACAGGTGGAATTGATCTATCGATTGGAGCTTTAATATCTCTAGCAAGTGTATTAATAGCTGTATTATTACCACAATTAGGTTATCTTGCCTTTATAATAGTAATATTAGTTGGGGCATTAGCGGGTTTAGTAAATGGTCTTGTTATTACAAGAGGTAAAGTCCCGTCTTTTATAGTAACACTAGGAACAAGTGGTATCTGGTTGAGTATAGCTTATGTTCTTTGTAATGGTAAACCGATAGCTGTAAGAAAAGAGTTTCTATATTATAACAACTGGATGACGGGAAAAATATTTGGTATACCTAATATTGTTATTATTGCTATTACAACTGTTATTATTTTCTGGTTCATTTTAAATAATACAACTTTTGGCAAATATGTGTATAGTATAGGAAACGGAGAACGCGCTACAATTCTTTCTGGTATTAAAGTGAATCGGATTAGAACTTTAGCATTCATGTTAAATAGTACATTAGTAGCTTTTGGTGGAATATTATTATTTGGCCGACTTTCTGCCGGGAATCCAAATGTTGGTTCTTCATATCTATTACCGGCAATTGCCTCGGTTATTGTAGGTGGTACTGACCTAACAGGTGGATTTGGGGGTATAAAAAGATCTATTGTTGGTGTCTTTATTATTACCCTAATTAGAAATGGTATGAATGTAATTGGCGTAGAAGCTTTTGCCCAACAGATAGTATTCGGTAGTATTATGATTATATTTGCTGCCTTGTCCATGGATAGAGAAAAGATAGAGATATTAAAATAAGAAGTTTTATAAAAAAGTGACTTTAAACTAGAAAAGAGTATTACGTTTTGATTTTCAACATAAAAATAAAAGGAGGTAAGGTTCTTATGTTACAGGCCAAAATGGTCCAACCAGGTAAAATTGTTTTTGAAGAGGTTGATAAACCTGATGTTAAAAAAGATGATGTATTGATAGAAATGAAAAGAATCGGAGTATGTGGTTCTGATATCCATGTATATCATGGAGAACATCCTTATACCACTTATCCTGTAATTCAAGGTCATGAAGTATCAGGTAAAGTAGTTGAAACTGGTTCTAATGTAAATGAATTTAAACAAGGTAATAAAGTTGTTGTAAGACCTCAGGTAGTTTGTGGTGAATGTTATCCCTGTCTTCATGGGGATTATAATATATGTAATAACTTAAAAGTTATGGGTTTTCAAACTGGCGGTTGTGCAAAAGAATATGTGAGTGTGGAAAAATCTAAAGTTCTAAAGATTCCCGATCACCTAAGCTATGACAAAGGGGCCCTTGTAGAACCATTAGCTGTTGCCTGTCATGCTATAAGTAAAGCTGATATGGATTTAGATGGCAAAAACATTGTTGTTTTGGGAGCAGGAACTATAGGAAATTTAGTTGGCCAAGTTGCTAAAGCAAAAGGGGCTAATGTCTTAATCACTGATCTTAGTGAATATAGATTAGAGAAAGCTAAAAATTGTGGCATTGATTTCCCTGTAAATACCAGTGAAGTTAAATTAGAAAATGCAATAGAAGAACACTTTGGACCTGATAAAGCAGATTTAATTTTAGAATGTGTAGGAGCAGAAGTTACAATTAATCAGGCCATAAATAATGCCAGAAAGGGAAGCAAAATCATAGTTGTAGGAGTATTCCCCAAAAAAGCGAGTGTTGATTTTGGACTTGTCCAGGATAGAGAATTAACACTTGATGGTACTTTGATGTATAAAGAAGAGGATTATATTGAAGCTATTGACTTGATATCAAAAGATAAAATTTGTGCTGATGAAATGATAACAGATTACTTTAAATTTAAAGAATATAAAAAAGCTTATGAATATATAGAAGAGCAGGGAGATAAAGTAATGAAAGTAATGATTAAGGTGGATGAAGTGTAATATTAATTTAAAAATATATTATTTAATCAAATGTAGTAATATTATTAATAGTTACTCAAACAGTTAATTATTTATGGCAAGTTCAGATGGAGGTACAAAATGAATAATTTTGTTTTTCACAATCCCACAAAAATTATTTTTGGGGAAGATAGTGTAGATAAGTTGGCTGAGGAAATTAATCAATATGGAAAAAATATTCTCTTATGTTATGGACAGAGTAGTATAAAACGAATTGGGTTATATGATAAAGTAATTGATCAGTTAGAGTCCATAGATGCAAATGTTTATGAACTTTCAGGTATAGAACCAAACCCAAAACTTTCTTCTGTTCACGAAGGAGTTGAAATTTGTAAAAAACATGCTATAGATATGATATTAGCTGTCGGAGGTGGTAGTACAATAGATGCCGCTAAGGGGATAGCGGTTGGTGCAAAATACAGCGGTGATGTTTGGGACTTTTATAAGACTGATAAAAACATAGAGACTGCTTTACCATTGAGTACTATTTTAACATTACCTGCGACAGGTACTGAGATGAATGGGAATTCTGTGGTCACTAATTGGGAAACTAATGAAAAGTTAGATATTTATAGCCCCCATGTATTTCCTAAATTTTCTATCCTAGATCCTAAAGTTACTTATACAATACCAAAGGAGCATACTGCCAATGGGATAATTGATATTATAATACATGTTTGTGAACAGTATTTTAGTCCAACTGAAAATACTCCTTTGCAGGATAGATTTAGTGAATCAATAATAAAAACGGTAATAGAAAATGCTTATAAAGTATTAGAAGATCCTAATAATTACAGGGCTAGAGCTAATATAATGTGGAGTGGCACCTGGGCTAATAATCACCTAATTGGAATGGGAAAAGTGCAGGATTGGGCCTCTCATATGATCGAACATGAAGTGAGTGCGATTTCTGATGTAGCTCATGGAGCGGGTCTAGCTGTTATTCACCCCAGATGGATGAAATATGTAGTAGAAAATAATGTAGATAAATTCAAAAAGTTTGCAGTAAGAATATGGGATATTGATCCATCAGGTCATTCGGATTTAGAAGTCGCCCAAAAAGGAATTGATAAACTGGCTGCTTTTTATAAAGATATGGGAGCACCTGTTTACCTTGAGGAACTTGCAGTTGGAGAAGAAGATATCTCAGTAATGGCTGAGAATGCAACTCGGCATGGAGAAATTGGCGGTTTTAAAAAACTAGATCAAAAAGATGTGGAAAATATTTTCAAAATGTGTCTAAAATAAAAATTGATATATTAATAGAAACAAATTATAAATGTAACATTAACTAATATCCTAGTCTTTAAGGAGGGTTAATGTGAAAAGTAAAGTATATTTTTCCGATATAAGGGCACGGAGTGCTGAAACTAATAAGGTTGAAAAAGTTAAAAAGCTTTTTCAAAAAGCTGGTTTTGATAATCTTATTGAGGAAGAAGATTTTAGTGCAATCAAAATACACTTTGGAGAAGAAGGTAATGATGGTTACTTAAATCCAGTATTTGCCAGGCAGGTAGTGGATAAGATCAAGGAAAATAAAGGGAAGCCTTTTTTGGTAGACACAAACACTTTGTATTCAGGCATGAGGCATAATTCTATAGACCATTATACTATTGCTAATTTGCACGGATTTAATTATTCAGTATTAAATGCGCCTGTTATAATTGGGGATGGATTAAGAAGTCAAAATTTCAGGAAAGTAAAAATAGATAAAAAACATTTTGAGGAAGTAAAAATAGCCTCTGATATTATTCATACTGACTCTATGATTGTTATGTCTCATTTCAAAGGTCATGATATGGCCGGTTTTGGGGGAGCGATTAAGAATTTAGCCATGGGCTGTGCGCCAGCAGCTGGCAAAAAGGACCAACATGATGTGGAAATTAAATCAGATAGTGGTATTTGTATTGCCTGTGGTAAATGTGCAGAAGTATGCCCCGAATCTGTTATTACTGTTAATGAATATGCTGTTATTGATTATGAAAAATGTATTGGCTGTGGAGAATGTGTTACAGTTTGCCCCGTTGATGCAATGGGGATGAACTGGGATACTGATCTGCCATCTTTTCTTGAGAGATTAGCAGAATATGCTTATGGTGCAGTACAAAATAAGGAGGATAAAGTTGGTTATATAAATTTCCTTATTGACATAACACCAGAATGTGATTGTGTTCCCTGGAGTGATGCTCCCCTGGTTAGAGATATAGGAATATTAGCTTCAAAAGATCCAGTAGCATTAGATATGGCAAGTTATAATTTGGTTAATGAGCAACAAGGGATCGAACATTCTTATTTATCTGCTAATTATAAGAGAGGGGAAGACAAGTTTAAGGGAGCTAGATCTCATACTAAAGGAACTATTCAAATTGACCATGCTGAAGAAATCGGATTGGGACAAAAAGATTATGAATTAATAGAAATTGATGTTTAAATTTCATAAATTAACTTTTTGCTAATAGTTAATTGATACTTTTTAAATATTAATTTTTTAATAAAACTGAAAATAATAATGGGTTATCTGAAGGGGGTGAGAGTCCGTCTATTTAAGCAAAGCTTTTCTTAGTGTCATCTGTAATATATAAATAATTTGATTTAAAAAAATTGAAAAATAATCAACAATATGATTAAATATTGATAACTAAGAATGGAAAAATAGTCAACTTTTTAAGGACATTTCAATATTGTAAAAATTTGGGGGGGTAAGTATTATGAGTGTATTTACAAAAGAAGATAAATTGGATAAGGATGTACCTATCCCACTTTATTTTCAACTAAAAGAAATTATTGAGGAAAAGATTACTAGTGGGCAGCTAGAACCTGGGGATTTACTTCCTTCGGAAAGAGAATTATCTGACAGATATAATATAAGCAGGCCTACAATTCGTCAGGCTTTGCAGGAATTAGTTAATGAGGGTCTGTTATATAGGGAAAAAGGCAAAGGAACTTTCGTTGCTAAACCAAAAATAAAATATGGTTTTATTCAGAGGTTAACTACTTTTTATGAAGATATGGAAAGAAAAGGTTATAAGTTAAAAACAAAAATCAGAAAACAGGAAATCAGAGAAGCTCCAAAAAGAATTGCAGAAAAGCTGAATCTTAAAACTGATAATAAAGTAATCTTTTTAGATAGAATTAGATATATAGAAGAGGAGCCAATTGTAAGGGTTTTAAATTTTGTCCCTTATGAAAAGTGTCCTGGTTTAATAAATATTGATTTAGAAGACAAGTCATTATATAAAGTTATGAGAGAGGAATTTAATATTAGTTATTATAGAGCAGAAATTTCTTTAGAACCAATAATTGCGGAAGAATATGACGCGGAGATACTTGATATTGAAGAGGGAGCGCCGATTCATTTAATGGAAGATATTACTTATGATCAAAATAATGAACCTATGGATTATTTCGAATCAAGATTTAGAGGAGATAAAGGGAAAGTAAAAGTAGAACTATATAATAAAGACTACCAGACAGAATAGACTCATTTATTACATAAGTTTATATTTTTATGCAGAAATATGTAATAACCTTTTAACCTTTTTATATTTAAATCAAATTATAATTTGCAATTTAATAAGTTTCTGGTAAAAGATTTATAGGAAAAACAATAATCTGGATAATGATATTATTCGAAGCATTTTTGTTATATTTTGGGAATTGTGTTATTTACTTGTAACTAATGTCATAACCTTAATAATTTTTAAATACAAAGGGGTAAATTCTTATTTATAGATATTTGATTGCAAAAAAATAATCTAGGGAGGGGTTCATATTGCGAGCAGCGGTGTATAAAGGTATAGGAAATATTGAAGTTAAAGATGTAAAAAAACCTCTTATTAATGAAAATGAAATTCTTATAAAAGTAAAGTATTGTTCAATATGTGGAACAGACCGTAAAATTTATGACAAAGGTCGCAGTACTATGGAAGAAGGAAAAGAACAAATTCTAGGCCATGAAATTACAGGCACAATTGAAAAAAAAGGAGAGAAAGTAAAACATTATAAAGAGGGAATGAGAGTTGTCCTAGTTCCTAATGTAGGATGTGGCTATTGTCATCTATGTAGAAAAGGGCTGGAGCAGTTATGTCCTGATTTTAAGGCGTTTGGGATTAATATCCCGGGCGGCTTTGCAGAATATATCAAAATCCCGGAAGAAGCTGTTAAAAGAGGACATGTTGTAGAATTACCCGATACAGTAAGTTTTAAAGAAGCAGCTTTGATTGAGCCTTTATCTTGTTGTTTTAATGGCAGGGAAGCGATCGGAATTGAAACCGGCGAAGATCTTTTGATTTATGGGGCCGGCCCCATGGGTAATCTTCATTTATTATTAAATCAGCAGTTAGGTATAGGAAGAACTATTGTAGTTGATGTAGATGATAAAAGGTTAGAATTCAGTGAAAAATATGGAGCAGATTATCTAATAAATGGTAAGCAAGATGTGGTTGAGAAGGTAATGGAGATTACAAATGGTAAAGGAGTAGACAATATAATTACTACTGCCCCGGTTACTGCTGTGCAGAAAGAAGCTTTAGAGATAGTAGCGATAACTGGTAATATTAACTTTTTTGCCGGGATAGCGGGAGAGGCAGAACTTACTATAAACCCCAACCAACTTCATTACCAACAGATTAGTTTAACAGGTACTACCGGTTCCTCTTTACAGCAGTTTAGGCAGGTAGTAAATTTAATGCAAAACAGTAAACTTAATATAGAACAGGTTGTAACAAAAGTAATAGGTCTTAAACGATTAGAGAGTATATTTGAGGATAAATCCGTTTTCCGAGATAATATGAAAATCATTGTAGATCCCAAAAATAAGTAAAAAATATATTAAATTTTAAGTTATTTTTATTTGTCAAAAATTGGAGGTGATATTAGTTATATTATACTCTGATTGATCTAAGTTGAAAGTTGATATTAAAATTAATGAAACATACAAGAATATTGGAAAGGGGTTTTGACAAAATGGGAACAAGAAAAATCCCGATAGAAGAATTAACTAAAGAAAACTTTAGTAATTATGGAGAAATAATAGATCCATTTGATGAAGAGCCAATAATTAAGGAAGATGTCTTTACTTTTTGGAATGATTTAGGCACTATGAATATTAAAGACAAATTGGACTTTGCTTATCTTAATGTTATTCAAAGAGATAATATTTACAAAACTTTAGAAAGGCATGAAGAAACTAGCGAAGCTTTTATAGCTATAGATAATGACTGTATATTAGTGGTTACTTTAAATAAAAATAACAAGCCCGACTTAGAGACAGTGAAGGCTTTTAGATTGGAAGCAGGAAAGGGTTTTATAGTATATCCAAACACATGGCATTGGCTGCCCTACCCGCTTAAGGATGATGCAAATTTACTGCTTTTAAGTCAAAAAAATACTTTAGATAACGATTTAGAAAAAGTTGATTTGGAAAAAGAACTTAATACTACACTAAAAATAGATCTATCTTTTTAATAAATTTATAATAACCAACCGGATTATAAAAGGAGGGAACTATGTTTAATTTACCTCAACCACCCCAAAAAGATACACTTTATTTTATCGGAGTTACAACTTCTGAATCTTTTATTCAAACTTTGTTTCCCTATTGGGTAGAAGAATTAAATATAGGTGCCCAATTGGTAGGAATAGATGTAGAAATTCATGCTGATGATGATATATATCGAAAAATAGTAGATTTTATTAAAGAGCACGAAAAAGCTAAGGGAGCCTTAGTAACTACCCATAAAATAGATTTACTGAATGCGGCATCAGATAAATTTGACGAATTGGGGAAGTACGCATCTCTTTTTGGAGAGTTATCTTGTATATCAAAAAGAAATGGAAAATTAATAGGCTCTGCCAAGGATCCTATCACAAGTGGGCTTGCCTTAGAAGCATTTTTACCAGATGATTTTTGGCTAAAACACGGTGGTGAAGCATTAATAATGGGAGCCGGAGGCAGCGGTAGAGCAATCAGTTCTTATTTAGTGGATCCTGATAAGGGGGCCAATATTCCCTCTAAATTGGTAGTAACTAATAGGACTGCTGCTAAACTTGATGAATTTAATGAAATAATTAAAGAAGTAAATTCGGAAATCAAGATCAAATATTTAAAAACAACAGAGCCCTATCAAAATGACTTTGCTTTACATTCACTCCCACCCTATTCTTTAATTGTAAATGCAACAGGTATGGGTAAGGATATACCAGGTTCCCCCCTCAGTGATCAAGCTGAGTTTCCACCTAATAGTTATGTTTGGGAATTTAATTATAGAGGCGAAAGAAAGTTTATGCATCAGGCTTTAGCACAAAAAGAAGAAAAGAATTTACATGTAGAAGATGGTTGGATTTACTTTATTCACGGCTGGACCGAGGTAATTAAAGATGTGTTTGATTTAGAAATTAATGAACAAAAATTTGAAAGACTTAACAAAGTGGCTACTAGGGTTAAAAAACAATGGGAAAATTAAAGGAGGCATAGAATGAATTATTTTGAACCATTTAATACTTATATTGATTTTGATGAATTTACTTATGAACCAGAGGGAGAAGTTATACTAAGAAATTTAAGCAATATGGACTATATGTATCAAGACCAAGAAGCAGTAAATGAAAAATTATCAGAGGATCCAGTAATATATAAATTTCATACAGCTGATATACCGGAAGAAGAAGGACATTTAAGACATGTTATGAGTATTATTTATCCAGGTAAAATTGGAAATGAATTTTACATGACAAAAGGACATTACCACGAAGAAGAAGATACTGCTGAAGTATACTTTACTATTAATGGTAAGGGTAAATTATTAATGCAGTCCCCAAACCAGGATATTAAAATTTTAGAAATGAAAAAAGGTAGTGTTGGTTATATACCTCCTTATTGGGCACACCGCTGCATTAATACTGGAGATGAGCCTCTGGTATTTTTTGGAGTTTATCCCGGTGAAGCAGGTCATAATTATGGAATTATTGAGAAAAAAGGTATGAAAAAGGTAGTACTGGAAAAAGAAGGTGAGGTTGTTGTAGAAAAAAATCCTAATTATTGATATTCTCATAGGATATCTATTTAAAGTAATACATTAGGAGGGCTAATATGACCGAAAAGTTTGTTGTTGTCATAGATTTAGGTACAAACTCAAACAAAGCAGGGGTTGTCTCTTTAGATGGTGAAATTATTGCTAAAGTCTCCAAAGAATCTCAACTTACCTATCCAGCACCTGGTTTAGTGGAACAAGATCCCCAGACTATGTATCAGGCTTCCTTAGAAATTATCAGTTCTGCCTTAGAAAAATCAAAAGTTAGAAAAAAACAGATTGCAGCAATCGGGGTAACAGGACAAATGGCGGGAATTATGGGTATTGATGAAAATTGGAAACCAGTAACACATTATGATTCCTGGCTTGATAATCGCTGTAAACCTTATATTAAAGAGATTAAAGAAAAAGGCAATAAAGAATACATAAATACTTGTGGTATGCCTGTTACAATATCTCATGCAGCTAAAATGCTATGGTGGAAAAAAGAGAGGCCAAAAGCTTATGATAAAATCCATAAATTCATTTTACCTGCTGCTTATGTGGCCGGTAGATTGGCAAATTTAAATGGGGATGAAGCATTTGTTGACCATAGTTATCTGCATTTTACAGGTATGGTTGATGCGGAAAAGATGGAATGGTCAAAAAAATTATCAGATTTATTAGAAATTCCGATAGATAAAATGCCTAAAATAATTAACCCCTGGGATGTAATTGGCGAGTTAACAAAAAAAGAAGCTGATAAATGTGGTCTACAGGCTGGTATACCTATAATAGCTGGAGCGGGAGATACCGCTGCTAGTTTTTTTGGAACTGGACTTACAGAACCGGGTGAGCTTATCGATGTCGCCGGTACTGCCTCGGTGTTAGGGGGTTGTGTTGAAGATTTTAGGCCTGATGTTGAAAATGAGACTATGATTTTCCCGCGAGCTATCAACACAGATTACTGGTACCCTTTATCCTTTGTAGGGGGTGGGGGTCTCTGTTTGCGCTGGTTCAGGGATACTTTTGCTCAAAAGGAAAAAGAGATTGCTAAAAAAAGAGATATTGACCCTTATGAACTGCTTAACGAAAGGGCCAGTCAACTACCGCCAGGATCAGACGGAATTCTTTTTATACCTCATTTAGCTGGTAGGACTTTCCCTTCTAATAGTTCGGTAAAAGGCTCATGGACAGGTTTTAGTTGGAACCATAAAAAAGAACATTTTTACAGGGCTATCTTAGAATCGATCGCCTTTGAATACAATTATTATTTAGATATTATTAAAAAGCTCTTTCCTGAGATGAATTTCACCCAGGTAAGAGGTGTGGGTGGAGGTAGTTGTTCAGATCTTTGGAATCAAATAAAGGCAGATGTCTTAGGCATAGAATATCTCAAGGTAGATGAAGAAGATGTAGGACTAAAAGGTTTAGCTATTATTGCTGCTAAAGGTGTGGGCTTGATTGATAATATGGAAGAAAAGATTAATAAAATTGTAAAAACTACTACTACTTATCAACCACGTCAAAAATATGTTAAGGTGTATGAGGAATATACTGACATTTACAATCAAATGATTTCTGATTTAAATAGAACTTTCACAAAATTAGATCAAATTTCTGATATTAAATTTTAAATAAAATGGAGGGTTGTCATTGAGAGTAAAAATTTGTTTAATAGGTGCAGGTAGGGCAGGTATGGTCAATGCTGAGAACTTTGAATTTAATATAGAAGAATCTACAATCACAACAGTTGTAGATGTATCACTGGAAAATGCAAAAGAGGCTGCTGATAAATTAAATGCTGATAATTATTATGATAGTCTTGATAAGGCTTTGGAGGATGACAAATTTGATGCGGTATGTATTGGTGCTCCTACATTTGCTCATTCTGAAGCTGTTATAAAAGCAGCTGAAGCCGGGAAGGATATTTTTTGCGAAAAACCTTTAACAATTACCTTAAAAGAAGCAGATCAGATGCGAGAAGCTATCGAAAAAAATAGAGTTAAATTTCAAATAGGATTTATGAGGAGATTTGATAAAAACTTTTTACGTGCGAAAGAGATATTGGAAAAGGGAGATATTGGGGAACCTTTATTAATTAAGTCTGTTGGTAGAGGACCAGGCCTACCTCCGGAGTGGTATGCGGACCTAAGTAAAAGTAATGGTCTACTAGCAGAGGTTAACAGCCATGATTTTGATTCAATGCGTTGGTTAGCAGGTAGTGATTTTAAAGAAGTTTATGCTAAGGGAGACAACTTCAAAACCCCACAGTATGAGGAAGATTATCCCGGTTTTTATGATGTAGCAACAGTTAATCTAGAATTTGAAAATGGAGTCCTTGGAATGGTCGACGGTTGCTGTCCCGCTACTTATGGATATGATGCCCGGATGGAAATATTGGGCAATGAAGGTATGCTCCAGATCGGTAGTAAAAAATCTCATTCTGTATTGGTTTGGAATAAGGATAGTCAGATAATCCAACCCGGTAATCAAAGCTGGAGTGTATTATTTAAGGATGCATATTTAAAAGAGGCCCGTCATTTTATTGATTGTGTAATAAATGATAAACACCCTAAGGTAGGAATAGATGCAGGTAGTGAAGCTGTGAGAGTTGTTATCGCCTCTAACAAATCAATTAAAACAGGAGAACCTGTAAAACTTTAAGTGATAGGAAGGTAACAAAAATGACAATTATGACTGTTAATGGGCCAATAAACAAAAAAGAATTAGGTTATTGTCAGTGCCATGAGCATTTATTTATTAAAGAGGGTAAATCAAAAGAATTAAACTCAGCCCTTTGGCTTGATGATTATAATAAAACTTTAGAAGAATTAAGAAGGTATAAAAACAATGGAGGGGTAAGTTTAGTAGATGCTCAGCCTCTGGGGAGTGGTAGAAATACTAGATATTTAATTGAGGCAGCAAAACAAACGGGTTTAAACATAATTGCTTCAACTGGGTTTCATAAATTAAAATATTATCCTGATAATCACTGGATATTTAATATTTCAAGTAAAGACTTTCGAAAAATTTTAACTCAGGAAATTAATAACGGTATGTATGTTGACACAGAATTAAATTATCCTCAAAGACAATTAGATGCTAAGGCTGGCATTATAAAAACAGCTTATTCGGAAGAAGACGAGCAAAAAATCCCATATTATCTTAAATTATTAAAAGCGGCAGCCTTGGTTGCTCTTAAGACCAATCGGACTATTATGTGCCATACTGACAAAGGGGTTGGAGCATTAAAGGTTGCAAACCTTTTTCTTGAGGAAGGTTTAAACCCAAAATCTATTATAATTTGCCACCTTGATAGGAAAGTTGATAATTTCGATTATCATTATAAAGTGGCTGAAAAGGGTGTATATTTGGACTATGACACAATTGGTAGATTCAAATACCATTCAGATGAAAGGGAAGTCGAATTAATAAAGAAGATGATAGATAATGGATTTGAAAAGCAGCTACTATTAGCTTTAGATACTACCCGTGAAAGAATGATAAGTTATGGTGGTAATATTGGCCTAGACTATATAAATAAAAATTTTATCCCCTTACTTCAAAAATGGGATATTAAAAATAGTTCAATTAAAAATATGACGGTAAACAATCCCGCTGAAGCTTTAGATGATAAGTAAAATTTTTCAATAAATATATCCTCCCTAGATATTATCTTATAAACCTTAATCCTGAATAAGGATTAGGGTTTTTTCTTATTCAGTAAGAATTAAATAAAAAGGGTTGTGTATATCTTTATAGAAATTAATTGATATCAGAAAGTTTTTATTATAATAGCTTATAAATGAGGAATGATTTTTATGATTAAGAGTATAACATTAAATCCTGCTGTAGATAAAACTATCATCGTTAAAGATTTCAAAATTAATAGTTTAAACAGGGTTGAAAAGACTTTTAAAGATGCTGGTGGAAAAGGGGTTAATGTTGCAAAGATGATTAACAACTTAGATGGCAACATAATAGCAACAGGTTTTTTAGGGGGCTGTAATGGTAAATTTATTAAAAAAGAAATGGATGAAATGGGGATAGACCACGATTTTATAAAAATAAAGAAGGAAACTCGAACTAATATTAAAATGGTAGATCAGATTAATAAGACCTTTGCAGATATCAATGAAGAGGGTCCTTTTGTTGCTAAAAAAGAAATTTTAAAATTGAAAGAAGGTATATTTTCTAATCTAAACCCTGGAGATATTTTAACCCTTTCTGGTAGTATTCCTAAAGGAGTAAATAAAAATATTTATGCCGAGTTGATACAGAAGGCATCAGAAAAAAAGATTAAAACAATTTTAGATGCAGAGGGTGAAATCTTTAAAAAAGGTATTAAAAAAGAGCCCACTCTCATAAAACCTAATGAACATGAAATGGAAAAATACTTTAATACAGAGTTCGAAAATTTAGAGGAAATGATAACCGCAGCCAAAACATTTTTAAATGAGGGCATAGAAATGGTGATGGTCTCATTAGGGGAACAAGGGGCTTTATTTTTAAATAGCAGAAAAAAGATAAAGATTAATCCTCTTAATTTGGATATTAAAAGTACAGTTGGAGCCGGTGACGCTATGGTGGCAGGATTAGCATTTGGGCTTGAAAAAAAGATGTCGGTTGAGGAGATGATTAAGTTAGCAGCTGCTGCTAGTAGTGCTACTCTAGTTAAAAGCGGAACTGAAATGGGGAAAATTGAAGATGTAAAGAAAATTATAAAGAAAATAGAAATTTCATATATTGATAAAAAAATTGATGATGCATTAAAATAAGTATGTATAATAACAACAAGATAAGCTATTTTAAGGTAATTGAAATAAAAATAATATAAAGCTAAAAAAGCAGAAAGCCCCTAGCGGGGCTTTCAGATTGTAGACAAAGCGCATTAGGCAGCGAAGCTTAATGCGTCTGATGTTTTAAATAAATGACCATACATTGTTGAATCTTACTATGGGGAAAAATATCTTCAATAAACTTTTTAACCT
>CAZGMM010000022.1:0-27850 GCA_964526845.1 uncultured Halanaerobiales bacterium
AAGTTGGGACTATAGTTATGGAGAATCTAGAAAACATCCGTCAAACTGCTCAAAGTCTTAATCGTGCTGATAGAAATCTCCACAGCTGGGCTTTCTATCAACTTCAAAACTTCATTGAATATAAAGCTAAATTAGCCGGGATAAAGGTAGAATATATTGATCCTGAACACACATCCCAATGTTGTTTTAAATGTGGACAAGTTAAAAAATCTAATCGTAAAGGAAACTTATATTCCTGTAATTGCGGAAATCATGTTCATGCTGATTTAAATGCAAGCAGAAATATAGCACATTTAGGGCAACAATCTGCTTAGATGGTAATAGTCTAAGTGCCTGAGTGCCTATATCAGCAAAATTGCTGGGATTATACTATTGAAATGTATAGTCGGCTATCTCAGGAGGGCTGATGGCACAGCCTGAAGCTGAAGTTATATTGAGCTACCAGAAATGGACTGCTTTCTAATCATTCAGCAACCTCTTAAGTTTCTTCCAGGAATCCCCGTTTGTGACGCCAGGAACGGGCGGGGAGGATGTCAATTATAGAAAAGAAATAAAAGAACAAATAAGTGAAACATTAAAAAGAAATCCCGTTTCATATTTTAAAGGTAAAAAACGCTCCGAAGAAACAAAACAAAAAATAAGAAAAACAATTACAGGGCGTAAACTTACTGAAGAATGGAGAAATAATATCAGTAAAGGTAACAAAGGAAAGAAGAGAAGTGAAGAAGTCAAAAGAAAAATTAGTAATGCAATCACGGGAAAAGTGGTAACTGAAGAAATGAAAGAAAAAAGAATAAATACAATTCAAAGATTGAATTATCAATTAGGTAAAAAGATATATGATATTTATCATAATTATGAAGATAATGTAACTCAAAAAGAATTAGCTATAAAATATAATATGTCTTCAACTACCATTTGGGCAATAGTCAATTGTGAACATTGGACCACAGAACATTTAAAAAGTATAATTTAAATTCTTAGGTATCGGGGGTTGGAAATTGATATTTAAGTTTTTGAAAGATGGGTTTTATATATTATCAGAATAGGGGTTAAAAGATGTTTTTAATCATAAATGAAGATACAGATGAAACAGAAAAAGAATATGAGGATTGTCATACTTATTTGCATTTTAAGATATTCAGTTTTTACATCCACTGGTTTTTAGACTGCGGTGAATGGTTTATAAATATCGGTAATGATAAATGGAATTACAGAATAAGTTCAGCTGGGAATATTTTTACTAAAAAACAAGGAGGTCAAAATGGCTAAATTTAATTATTTGAGGAACAAAAAGTTTTCAATAGGGTTTAACAATGAATGGAGAGAACAATGTTATCCTAAAATGTTTAGTTTTATATGTTTTGATGTTGTTAAAAGTCCTATTAGTATTTTATTTGATTTTTATATATTGGGTTTAGGGTTTTATATAGGATTTAATTGGGGTGAAGGTGAGGAGGATAATTAATTGCTAGAAGAAGAAACTTTCAGTAAACTTTGCGAATTATTTAAAAGATATAATTTGGAAGTGCCGGGAGATATATTTAATGAACATATAGTTAAATTAATTATTAAAATTTCAGAAAAACAAATGAAAATGGAAAAAGATTTGATGGAAATTAAAAGGAAATTACAATATGAAGAAACCTTAAGGTTAGAACGAAACGAAAGGAATTTTTAAGGAGGGCAAACCTTGAACATAGATAATCTGATTTTCAAAAACGTCAAAAAGATAATATTGGAAGGACTTGCAGAAGGTAAAAATATTGATATGATCACTGAAGATATAGTTGAATTTTACAATAAAGGTGCTACTGTGAATGTTGAACAAAATATCAATGTATCAGACAAAAAAGCTTTTGAAAAGTTTAGCGAAAAGATACAGGAAAATTTTAATAAATACAGTAGTATAAGGAGGTAATGATGTCTAACAATAAATCATTATATTGGAATAAAAATGATAGATATATCAGATTAATGGATAGGCTTTATGAAGAAGAATCAGCTGAATTAATTGATGCTTTAATTGCTATAGATAAAGATGAAGATAGAGACCCGATAGATTTATATATTAATTGTTACGGTGGTTATGCCCATGATTTATTTGCAGTTTATGATGTAGTTCAAAACTTAAATAGTACAGTTAATACTATAGGTTTAGGTAAATGCATGAGTGGTGGCTGTTTCTTACTTATGTCAGGAACCGGAGAAAGAAAAGCATATTATAATACAAGAATAATGATACATGGATTGCAATGCGGTATACCTTATAGATCATTAGAAGAAAACAGAAGTAGATGGGAAGAAGATAAACAATTACAGAAGATGATAATTGATTTAATTGTTAAACATACTGGACAACATAAAGAAAAAGTTGAAAAAGATATTAAAAGAGATAGATTTATGAGTGCTGAAGAAGCTATGGAATATGGGATTATTGATGAAATAATAGGAGGTAAAAATGAAACTTAAAAAACAGTTTTATGAATACGGTAATTATGAGGTAGCATTAAATCATGATAATATGATTACTGTAAAAATATCGAATGAAAGTTTTGTACTAAATGGTAAATATATTACTAAAGATGCAGCTTTACGGGATGCTAAATTTACTTTACAAAATAAATTTAAGTATGATGAGGGTAATTGTTTACATTTTGAATTATTGAAGAAAGTGTATGAGTATAAGGGGTATAATATTAAAATATATCCATTTGAATGTGGGGTTGGTTATAAAGTAACGAAGGATAATAATTTTATTCATCAATCAGATATTTTTGGATATGAGGTAACTTTTGAAGAAAGCAAGAAAGAAGCTAAAAAATATATAGATGATATTTTATCAAATAAAGACACAATAAATATTGAAGGAGATTTTTATCCAAGAGATGATTTTAAAGAATTTGTTAAACAATTTTTAGATAAACAAGAGGATAAAAAGAAATATCCACCTGATTTAGCATACCAGATAGGTGAAATGGAAGAAGTAATTGAGAAGATAGAAAATAAAAATATTTCTAAATGGAAAGTTAGAAAAAGAATTTGTGAATTACTTTTAGAGATAGCTAAGCAATTTAATGAAGAATAACTTAACACCTTAATGGGTGTTTTTCTTATGCAGTATATAGTGAAGGAGGCATACCAGTAATGAACATATTCAAAAAAGCAGCAAGTGATATAAAACAAAATAAAGCAAACGGTAATACCGGACCAGTAAGTTTTATATCCTCAGTTTTATCAGGCAATCCTAAATGGTCAAACAATGATTACCGTTCTCATGTATTGGAAGGATATAAAAAATCATGGGTAGTTTATAGATGTATTAGGGAAAGAGCACAGGCATTAGGTTCCGCAAAGATTAAAGTTTATCAAAAGAAAAAAGACAAAGAAGAGGATGAATATATACCGGACCACCCATTACAGTTATTATTGAATAAACCGAACCCTTTTTATTCAGCCCAGACTTTAAAAGAATTCTGGGAAATGAGCAGGTGTTTATCCGGTGATGCTTACTGGCAGTTGGCCAGATTAGATAGTAATAACCGCCCGGAAGAAATATATTATTTACGACCAGATAGGATTAAAATAATACCTGATAAAACAGAATACATCAAAGGATATAAATACATTATCGGTAATAAAAAGTTTGATTTAATGCCGGAACAGGTATTACATTGTAAAATGTTAGACCCGATAGACCAATATAACGGTATGTCTCCGATAGAAGCAGGTAGTAGGACTATTGATATAAGTAACAAAATACAGGACTGGAATAAGGTATTTTTTGATAATGCAGCAAGGCCGAATGGTGCTTTTGTAACAGATGATAATTTGAATAATGAATCCTTCGACAGAATGAACGAACAGATAAAGAAAAAACGTGTCGGTATTGATAATGCACATAAACCACTTCTTTTAGAGGGTGGAGTTAAATGGCAGGAAATTGAAAGATCACATAAAGATATGGATTTTCCTTCTTTGAAAAATATGACTAGACAGGATATATGTGATTTATTTAGTGTCCCCACTGTATTAATTTCTAACAGGAAAGAAGATGGGTCCACTTATAATAATAAAAGGGAGGCTAGAAGATACTTCTGGGAGGATACAGTATTGCCAGAAGTTGATGATTTAACAGATCAGATAAACAATAATTTAGCACCTAATTATGGTGATGATATATATGTAAAAGTTGCCAAAGAAGAAATACCGGCATTAAGAGAAAATCAAAATGAAAAAGAAGAAAGAATTAATAAACGGGTAGAAAATAATATTATAACTTTGAATGAAGCCAGGAGAGAACTGGATTATAATGAAGAAGACTGGGGGGATACTACTTTAGCGGAGCACGAAGCAAAATTAAAAGCGGGTATGCAGACATCATCAAAAAAAAAGACATTTTTAATAGATAATAATCCTGTTAAAACCGATATATTTGCACAAAAACAGGAACTATTAATTGATTATATAGATAACATTGAACCCGATAAAAAGACTTTAAAAACGGTATCTAATAACTTATTCAAAGAAGATATAACACTTGAACATGCTAAGTTATGGTTTGATTATGTAAAAGCAATGATACCTTTCGAAAACAAATTTAACAGGCTTGCAACGAGGCTATTTGCTGAGCAGGAACAGGAAGTATTGGATAACTTAAATCAGTTAGAAAAAAGTAAAAAACCTACTGAAACCAAACAGATAAATGAAGATAATATAGATGATATACTTTTTGAGATAGACGAACAGAACGAATATTTTGCTACTGAAGCAGGCCCGGTATTACGTGATACAGTACAGGTTTTTGGTAGTGATGCATTAAGTACAGCAGGAGTTGCTATTGATTTTGATTTAGAAAATCCTAGAGTAGCCGAATTTTTAAATAGTAAAAAAATAACCTTCTCAGAAAACGTAAATGACACTACGGTAAAGAAATTAAGGTCTGAACTTGTTGAAGGTGTAAGAGCAGGTGAGGGGATACCGGAATTATCAAAGAGAGTTGAAGATGTTTATAGTGATGCGAAAGGATATCGTAGTGAATTGATATCCAGAACGGAAGTAAATACTGTGGCGAATAGAGGTTCACTTGAAGGATATAAAATTTCGGGTGTTACTGAACAGAAACAATGGCTTGCGGCGTTAGACGAACGTACCAGATCAGACCACAGACAAGCTAATGGGCAAACTGTTGATATAGATAAAGATTTTACAGTTGGTGGTTATTCTATGAATGCACCTGGAGATCCTTCTGCACCAGCAAATCAGGTCTGTAATTGCAGATGTAATTTATTGCCAATAGTTAAAAAAGGATGATAAAATGACCTCCAAATATAATAAAAATGTTTTTGAAAAAGAAAATATTACACGTGAAAAGATGATTAATTTATATCACATAAAAGATATGTCAACAAAAGATATTGGTGAAAAGTACGGTGTGACTAGAGGTACTGTAGGTAGGTGGTTGAAAGATTTAAATATCCCCACTAAAAAAATGATAAAATGTGAGTTATCAAAACTATCCAAAGAACAAATGTATAAATGGTATATAGAAGAAAGACTTTCATTTAGACAAATTATGAAAAAACTTAGAACAAAAAGCAATAGAAAAATTAAAAGATTATTAGATGAATATAATATTCCAGCAAGACATGGTAGTGAAGCTATTAAAACTCAATGGGAAGATAACGACAAAAGAAAAAATAAAATAGGTAAAATTTTTGGAGAATACAATAAAGGTAAACCGCCTCCAACCAAATTAAGTAAAAAAGAAATAATAAAAAGGACTCAAAACAATAATTTTATTTATATAGAACATTATTTAAAAAATCAAAGAACATTTGTTAAATATAAATGCACTAAATGTGGTTATATTGGCAAGAAATATTTAAGCAATTTAGGTAGAAATGGTTGCCCGGGTTGTAATAGCTATAAAGGTGAAAATAGAATAAAACATTTTTTAGATAGTAATTCAATAAATTATAAAATACAATATACTTTTAAAGATTGCAAACACAAAGGACCATTAAAATTTGATTTTGCTATATTCAACGGAAATATAGTTGATTATTTAGTAGAGTATGATGGTAGATTTCATTTCGAAGTTGTGTCTGAATTAAGAAGTGAACAAGATTTTGTAATGCAAAGGAAAAGAGATATTATCAAAAATAATTACTGTGAAGAAAATAATATAAATTTAATTAGAATCCCGTATTGGAAATATGATGAAATAGAAAATATATTAGAAAAAGAAATTGATTTAATTAAATGTAAAAATAAGCAGTTAAGTTTATTTGATCAAACCGGTTAATGTAACTGTCGCTGTTCCTTAATTTCAGAAGAATTTAATGAGTAAGGAGTATAAAATATGAGCAAATGGGAAAACGGAGTTTTAAAGGTCACAAAAGAAGAACTTATAGAAGCTGGTAAAAGAGCAGATAAAAGCAGTAGGGGTAGTGATGAAGAATATTACAATCATATCTTAAAGTTATATAAAGAAATGACCCCCTATAGAAAAAGAGCTAATGAAGTAATGTTAAAGGAAGGTTAAAATTGAAAACATTCAATAACGAACAAGGTAAAATAATTTATTATGATAGGGAAGAATTAACAGATTCAGTTATTATTGTAGATGGTATTTGCTTCCATTATGATAGAGATGAAATAGATATTGAAAACAAAGAAGTTAAAAGACAGATTCCTTTAGTAGTTAAACAGGCTAAAAAGGAAGGATTTAACAATTATACTATTGCCAAAGACCCTATACAGGGTATTTATATGTATTGAAAGGAGTGAACTATAAATGTCTAAAGTTAAAGAAAAGAAAACCATCAAAGAATATGATGAAGATGGTAATTTAGTTAAAGAAACTATTATTGAAAAGGAAACTGAAGAAGAAAATAATTATATGCCTTATACACCTACAAATCCACCGTGGGAAAATCCTTTTGAATGGGATAAAGTAACGGTTGATAATATTGATATTCCTGATGACACTATACGTTTATTTTAAAGGGGTTGTGATACTTTGAAGAAAGAATTTAGATGTAGCAATATTATAAATGAAGATTTAAATAAAAAATGCAATACTAAATTAGGGGAATACGATATTCAGGAAGGAAAAGTTGAAATTATATGTCCAAAATGTGGTGCTAAAAATAAATTAGAAGTTAAGAAAAAATCTGTTGATAATATAAAAGTTTTATAATTACTTATTAAATTAATAATGGGTGAGAACCGCTAGACGGTCAGTGCCCTACAAAAGAATATAATTAAGAGACCCCAGAGGCCCACTGTTCAGGAGTAATCCTGGATGGTGGGCCTTTTTTGTATTTATATATAAATTTTGTACCTGATTATCACTTTAAGGTGGTGGTTTGATGAAATGAAAATTACTCTATTTAAATATACAGCATTTACAGAAAAGGTGGTGAGTTGTAATACCTACTATTTATAAAAGAAATTGTGATTATTGTGGACAACATTATGAAGGCTATGGCCAAAAATATTGTTCAAAAGAATGCATGTATGAGGCCCGCAATTCCAAAGTTGAAATGGAATGTATTGTATGTGGGGAAAAGTTTGAAGTTTTTCCCAGTGCTTTAAAATATAGAAACCCAAAATATTGTTCTTTTGAATGTTGCTATAAACATAGAAGAGAAACTGATGTTATGCAAAGAAAAATAATAACTAAAAAATGCCATTATTGTGGAAAAGAAATTAAATTAATTCCTTCAAGTGTTAGGGAAAGAAATTTTTGCTCCGTGGAATGTGTTAACAAATATAAATCTACATTAACTGGTAAAGACAACCCGCAATATGAAGCTGATAAACATGTAAAAAGAATATGCGAATGGTGTAAAGAAGAGTTTGAGATATACAAATGTTGGACAAATAAATCCCATAGAAACGAAGGAAGGTTTTGTTCGAGGGCGTGTAAGATGGCCTGGATTAACAAAAATAGACAAAATAGAGTTAGCAAGCTGGAAAAAGGATTTGCAAAAAAATTAAAAAACGAAAGTTTGGTATTTGAAGCACAATATCCAATCAAGGGTTTTAGTATTGACATTGCCTTTCCCAAAAAGAAATTGGCCGTTGAAGTTGATGGAGAATACTGGCATTCATTACCTAATGTAATTGAAAAAGACAAAAGAAAAGATAAACAACTTAAAGATAGAGGGTGGGAAGTGATACATGTTGGTGAAAAACTAATACGAAATAATCTTGATAAAGCAATAAATTTGGTAAAAGAAGCAATTTGAACTTTATTTTTAACAGGTTTTGTTTTTTTAAAGAAGGTGGTGATTAAATGACTAAAACAACCAAACAACACAGCAAAGAAAGAAGTTTTGATTTTGAAGTTAAAGAAATAAACGAAGATGAAATGACATTTGAAGGTTATGGTTCTATTTTTGGCAATGAAGATGCTTATGGTGATGTTGTTGTAAAGGGGGCTTTCAAAAAAACCCTTCAGGAAAGAGGGGATAAACTTAAAATCCTCTGGCAACATGACCCCAGGCAACCTATAGGAAAAATTATAGAAGCTGAAGAAGATGAAATAGGTTTGTGGATAAAAGCTAAACTTGTCAAAGGTGTAGAAGAAGCTGAAAAAGCATTTGCATTACTAAAAGCAGGAGTTGTGGACGAGCTTTCAATAGGTTATGACACTATAAAAGAAAAATGGAATGATGGAATTCGTTATCTTACTGAGTTGAAATTATATGAGGTAAGTCCTGTAACATTTGCTGCAAACTCTCTGGCCAGAGTGACAGATGTTAAATCTCTAATGGAAAGATTTAACCTTGAAACCAAAGAAGATGTAATAAGCAATATGGAAGAGCAGGAATTAAGAGAAGAAAAGTGGAAAATAGAGTCTGCTTTCAACGAGGTAATATATGACTTATTAGATAACGAAGAAATGGCAGATGAAGAAAAGTTAAATTTATTTGAAGAATCATTAAATCAATATAACGAACTTATGAAAGCATGGTTTAATGAGATGATTGAAATGGGTATTAAAAGTTATAAAAATAATACTTTTTCCGATGTTAAATCTATAGTATCTTATCAGGATTTATCTTTAGCAGAAGAAGATAGACAGTGGGATTCTACAGCAGCAGTTAATAGATTAAGAGAATATGCAGGTGGACCGGATAAAGAAGATATTGATTGGTCTGTTTATAGGCAAGGTTTTTTATATTATGATCCCGAAGATGAAGAAAATTTTGGAGCATATAAACTTCCGATTGGTGATGTAATAGATGATGATCTAAAAGCGGTCCCACGTGGTATATTTGCAGCCGCAGCAGCACTGCAGGGTGCCCGTGGTGGAGTAGATATTCCTGACGAGGAAATTGAAACTGCTAAAAATCATTTAAGTAAGTATTATGAAAAAATGGATAGAACACCACCCTGGGAAGAAAAAAGTTCCAGTATGGAGTTAGCACTTTATTCAATAATTGGTATTAATTCTACAAAAGAAGGCAGGGTATTATCTGCTTCAAATAGACAATTAATTAAAGAAGCAGCAAATGCTTTACAATCACTTCTTGAAGCAACTGAGCCGGATGATGACAAGTCCACTCAGAAGCAAGGAGCCGATGAAGATGAAGATTTAGAGCCGGATGAAGAATTCCACTCTGAACTGAAAGATGTAGTTGAAGATATTGAAAAGTTTACAGAAAAATTATCAAAATCAAGGAGTGAATAACTATGACTGAAAAATTAGCTGAAGAAATTAAAGATACGTATGAAAAGTTGAAAAGAACTGTTGATAATATTGAGGATGCAGATGAAAAACGTTCTAAAAGACTGGACAAAAAAGTAGAGAAAATGCAGGATTATCTTGATAAGCTGGAAGCTAAAATGCAGGAAACAGATGACCTTAAATCTACTGTTGAAGAATTGAATGAAAAACTTAATGAACAAATTGAAAAAACTGAAGAAAAAACAGAAGAACTTGATAAACTCAAAAAGAAGGTTACTGAAAGACTTCCTTTTGAAGACCCTGATAATGACATGGACCCTGAAAAGAAAAAAGAAATGAAGGCTAAAAGGAAGGCATTTATTAATTATGCCCGCAAGGGATTAACAGATATGAATCCCGATCACAAGAAAGATTTAACCAGTCTTTCTGATAGTTCAGGTGGATATACCGTACCTGCTGACTATAGAGAAGAATTACTGCAGTCACTTCCTGATGAAAGTGTTATGCGAGGGCTTTGTACTGTAGTTAATACCGGTAGAGATAAAGTACAGATACCTAAACTTGATGGTACTTTCTCATGGACCTGGGGAGATGGAACTTCCTTACCTTCTCCAAATAATGAAGACCCCTATGAATTAATTACTATTAACGTTAAAAATGCAGGTGGATTAATTAAGATGACCCAGAACCTGCTTGAAGATAGTGTGTTTGATGTAGAGGGTCATATTAGTGAAGAATTTGCTGAATCACTGGGACTTGAAGAAGATGAAGTAGTTATCGGTGGAAATGGTAGCGATGAACCCGAAGGTATACTTTCTAATGCTGAGATACTTAATAACTATGTAACTACAACTTCTACTTCAGGAAGTGTGGATGCAGACGATATCATTGATATGCTTTATGAAGTAGAACAGAAATATGCCCGGAATGGAAGTTTGCTTGTCAGGCGTAAGATGGTTAGAACTTTAAGAAAGTTGAAAGATGGTGAAGGGCAGTATCTGTGGGAACCCTCCCTACAGGAAGGAGAACCTGCTACATTTGATGGTGTACCTATTGTACAACCTTCTGTAAGTAATCTTGATAATGCTGTATCTACAGATAATTATATTGCCATATTTGGTGATTTCTCTTATTACTGGATAGTAGATAGAATTGATATGACAATGCAGCGGTTCAACGAAAAATATGCACCGCTTATTGGATTGTATTTCAGGATGCGTAGAGGCGGGAAAGTTGTACTGCCCGAAGCATTTCAGGTACTGAAAGTATCGTAGTAGATATATAAGTTACTGTTGTATTAACGGACCGTCTTCATGGGCGGTCCTGTCTTATTATTACATTTAAAATATCAAGGAGTGATTAAATATGACTATGCATAAAATAACTGATAATTTTAGTTTTGATGAGGCAATAGCAGCTTCTCAGTACGCAGATCAATCAGCTGCTAATAGTGCTGCTGCAGAAGTAGATATTGAAGACGCACAAAATGTTGTGATGTATGTAAGTGCCGCTACAGTCGGAAGTACATTGACGGTTACATTACAGGGGGCTACTTCCAGTGGAGGCAGTTTTTCTGACCTAACTGCTACTGATGACAATACTGCTACTGTAAGTTTGACTTCAGCAGGAGATGGTAAAGTAGAAGTAAGGGCAGAAGAACTGAAACGTTATTTAAAACCCAATGTGGAAGCCTTAGATGCTTCTGATGAAGTATGTGTAGCGATAATTGCCGGAAATTATGAAACATTACCGGTATCATAGGAAGTGATTGAATTTAAATAAAAGGCAGGATTAATTTCCTGCCTTACTATTTTTGTGAAGGAGTGATTTTAATATGGTAGATTATAATGTTAAAGTATATAAAAAACAGGGTGGAGAAGAACAGGTAATAGCGGATGGTGGTAAACAGACGGTAGAATCTGGTGGAGAAGTTGATTTTGAAAATGGATCTGATTTTAAATTAGCTGGAGTAAAAGTAACAAGTTCTGCTGCTGCTCTTAATGCTTTAATAACTAACACTACAGATGAGACAGCAGACGGTACTATTAACGAAAGACGTTTAGTGAAAATAGATGGTTCAGGTGATCATGTTGAAGCTACAGTTGACAGTTTAAATGTAGTAGGTATTAATTATGAAGATTCTGTTATAAGTGGTACCGAAAGTTTAACAATGGGAATTTTAGGTGAACACACAGGTGTAGCAGATGCAAAAGTTGATGCAGGCAAGAATTTAAAAACATGTGCAGGAGGTAGAGTTGGCCAATTAGTAGATTCTGATTTATCAGGAACAGCTTTAATTTCTACACAAACAGGTGATGATTTTAGCAATCAGCCTTCTAGTGATGATATTGAATTAGTATCCGATGCAGCCGGGGATACAGATATAGAAGTAACCATTTATGGTACTGATACTTCTGATGAATACCAGACTGAAACTATAACTACTGACGGTTCAGATGGTACTACTCCTGTAACAAGTGCTAATAGTTATAACAATTTAATGGGTGCTGAAATAACTTCCGGTAGCCCTTCTGGGACACTAACATTAAGAGAAGCAAGTGGCGACTTAGAAATAACTACTCTAACTTCTGGGAGTACTTCTAGCGGGATTTATGAACCTGCTGATACCAGGGCTTTTAATGTAGCCCCAACAGCTGTTGCAAGTGGAGCTGAAACTGGTTATTTAGTAGTTGTAGGCACAGGAACTGATTATTCAACCCAGGCAGAATCCAAACAGATGAATGGTTCAACTGCTGTTACATTGGCAAGTGCTTATAATAGTATTGATAAGGTTTGCTTAGGTGATACCTCTGCTGATATTTCAGTAAGTGTCGGAGCAGAAGAAGATGAAAATAGAAAAGTGGGCAAATCTAACAGTTCAGCGGCTTCTAAAGATGATACTGTAGATTTCATCATGAATACTTAAGGAGGCTAATTAACTAATGTGGATCCACATGAAACGTGATGTATATAACGAAAGATACGGTTTACTACCGGCCGGTAAAAACCGTAATGTTAATCAAGGATTGGCGGAAGAATTAATAGAAAAAGGTAAGGCAGTATTGCCCGATAATAAAGCAACTGCACCTTCGGAAAACAAGTAGGTGGTGGTGATAAATGACAATCAAAAATATTGGAGTGCAAAACAAAAGAGTATATGGTGATAAAGTTGAACCAGATACACAAACAAGCACTAATAGTTATGTTGCTGTATCCGGTTCTGGCTTAAATGCTTCGCCTTTTACCACGGTATCTTACACTATTTCAGTAGTCACCAACAATGTCAACTGGAAAGTTTTTGGTGCCAATAAATCAGACTACAGTGATGAAGTGGAAGTGCAAAGTGAAACAACTGTCAGTTCCGGTTCTAATGACTCTTATTCTGTTACTCCTGCACCTTATGGATATTACAGGGTGAAAATCACAAGTGCTTCTACTGACACTCATGGTGATGTAACAGTTGTCGGTTTGGCAAAAGGATGATCTAAATGAGGAATATAGAGATAACAACGCAAAATACATCCGAACTAACATCTGTTAATGATGTGAAGGGTTATCTGGAAATAGATACAGATGATAGTACCTATGATGATCTACTGGATAGGTTGGTATCAGCCGGAAGTGAATTTATTAAGAATGAAACCAGTCGGGAATTGGTTGAAACTACATGGAAGGAAACTATTGATGGTGATGGTGATACAAGACTTGATTTGACAGAATATCCGGTACAATCTGTAGATAATATTAAAATTGATGATGAAACTGTATATGAAAATGATGAATCACAGGATTCAACTGATTATTACATTTATGAAGATACAGGTTATATTGTTAGAGATATAGGGTGGCCGGAGGATTATCTTAATATTGAGGTTAATTATACAGCAGGTTATTCTACAATTCCGGAAGATTTAGAACAGGCTGCTATTGATATGGTCGTTTTTAAATTCAAAAATAAAGATTATGTTGGGTTGGAAAGTCATTCATTGGGTGATGAAGATTTAACTTTCAATAGAAAAGATGTTCCTGAAGAAATACTAGAAGTTATTGATTTATATGAAAGGAGGAATATCTAATGTACGGTAAGACTTATGAAATTACAGTCCAGGAGAAAACTGAAGGTAAAAATAGTATAGGTGGAATAACTGAATCCTGGACTGATAAAGGTACTGTAAAGGGTAAAATATGGATGTTAACCGGTGAAGAAAGATATGAAAGTGCCCGATTTACAGGTATTATCAAATACCGTATGGTCTGTGATATTCCTTCTTTTGAAATAACCAGAAATGAAAGAATACAGTATGATGGTACAACTTATAAAATAGAAGTTGTTAATGATGTCGATAAATTAGGTAAACGTTATCAGATAGATTTATTGGTGGTGGATTGATATGGCTAAAGCAAGGGTTGAATGGTATGAGGATAAAATAGTGAACCGTGTAAATACTGCTTTGCAAGTGGCCATGAAGAGGGCGGTATTAATGATTGAAGCAGATGCAAAGAGACTTGTGGCCGTAGATACCGGACGTTTAAGGGCTTCTATTACCAATCAGGTAAGGCAAATAACAAGGGATGTAATAGAAGGACGTATTGGCTCAAATTTATCGTATTCTGCTTACCAAGAATTGGGAACCAGCAAAATGCCAGCACAACCTTATTTGAGACCTGCCCTTGAAAAGAACTTCCCCAAAATAGTACGAATGATAAGGAGGGCAGCATAAATGAACCCATTAGCTACAGCAATATATAATAAAGGTTCGAACGATACTGACTTCATGGATTCAGTAAATGATTTTTCATTTATGAAATCTACATCTACAAAACCATATTCTACTTTTCAAATGATTTCAGATGTGCCTTCTTATACATTCGGTGCTAATAAAGCATTAGAGAATACCTTATGGCAGTTAGATATATGGGCTGAAAGCGGTTTAGGAGCGGGTAATATAGTAGAAAATGCTAAAGCATGTTTTGATGAAGCAGACCTTTCAGTAACCGGATATGACCATTTAAGATGCAAAAGGGAGAATAGTAATTTATTGTATGAAGAAGATACAGAAACCTACCATTATTACATTGAGTATCGGGTAATGGTTGAAGAAAGTTAACAAAAAAGGAAGGGTGAAAATGGAAAGAAATATACAGGATTTTGAGATAACTGCAAACGAAGCCGGTTTTGATACTGAAATAAAAATTGATGGTAAGATGCCACCCGGAATTTATGCTTATGAACTACACAGCAGTGTTAACGAAGTCACACAATTGGACTTACACTTTCATGCTATACCTATAAAAGTTAAAGGAAAAGCAGAAATAAATTATAAATTTGATTTACCGGATGATGAGGAAGTGCAGAAAGAATTATATGAACAATTAAAAGAAAAATTTGAAGAAGAAAGTTAATTATTTTGCAAAATAATATAAATCATTTTCAGCACCCGAAAAGGGTGTTTTTTTAATGTCAAATTTTAAGGAGTGATCAATATGGCAATTACTGGTGAAAATGGTGGAGTATCAGTTGATGGGGGAACTTCTACGTTAGCTGAACTTGATAATTGGACAATAAATGAAAATGCTGACACTTTAGAGTCTACTGATTTTGACTCCGGTGGAGAACGTGAATATTTAGCAGGATTGACAGATTGGGATGGTTCTTTTGGTGGTAGATGGGAATCAAGTCAAGCAAGTGATGTTCAGGTAGGCTCTACTGTTGATTTAGAACTGGATCTAAATGCAACTTACAGTTATTCGGGTTCTGCAATTGTTACCGGAAAATCAGTTGATAACAATGTAGATGGTACAGTAGATGCAAGTTATGACTTTCAGGGAACTGGAACATTAACAGAAACAACTTCATAAAGAAGTGAGGTGAAGTAATATGGCTATTGAAGGACACGTGGGGGCTGTTTATGCCCCTGATGACCTTACTGGTACAAATGTACCCAGTGAGACTTTTTCAGGTGATGATAGCACTACTGAATTTACACTGGCAAATGAATATGTAATTCCTTATTCAGAAACAGTTACAATTGATGCTACTGAACAGACAAGAAACAAAGATTATACTATCAATTATATAACTGGAAAGATTACATTTACATCTACACCTGCAAGCGGAACTGATAATATATCAGTCGATTATGATTATTATACTATCAGTGAAGTTGGCGGATTTTTCAACTGGACTGTTAATAAAAACGCAGATACTTTGGAATCCACTTCTTTTGATTCAGGTGGAGAAAGAACTTATAAAGCAGGATTAACAGACTGGGATGGTACGGCAACTAAATATTGGGCAAGTAGTAAAACTTTCCATGACTTTGTTGGTGAAGAAGACATAATACTTGTTTTCTATGTAGATGATGTAACCAACAATTACAGATATGAGGGTTATGGTGTACTCAATTCTAAAAATGTTGATACATCAGTTGATAGTTTAATTGAAGAATCTATAGATATACAAGGAAGCGGAACACTGACATATAGAAGCACTTAAAATTAATTAATATATTGGAGGTAATAAATTAAATGTCTGGTAGAAATAAAATAGATCATATGAGGGCTAAAGAAGAAACTGTAAAATTTGGTGACAAGGAATATACTATTAAACCTAAAAGGAATAAGGAATTATTTGAGTTAGCAGAAGAAATAAAAGATGAATGGGGAAATATATCTGACCGTGATTTGAATTGGGATAACCTAATCAAAGTTGTACAGAAAAAACCTGTTGAGTTAATTGATAAGATGGTAGAAGAAGAATTTACTAAAGAAGATTTCATGAATGGTTATCCCAATGATATTTATAATGTGGTGGTGATATTCAAAGAAGTAAATTTTACATTTGTTCAGAAATTGAGCGGGATAGTTCAGAGAATAGCACAATTCATAACAGCAAACAAAGACCAGTTGACCAATCAACAGTAGAAGAATACGAACCAATAATTGAAGTAATTGAGTATTTATCCAGCAGACATAGTCAATTTACTTTTGAATACTGCTGGTATGAATTGACACAACCTCAGCTTTATCTATGGTTTGAAAAAACTGTATTACGGGAAAAAGAAGAAAAAATTGCAGAAGAAAAAGCAGAATGGAATAGAACTGCAAATTTACTTGCAATGATCTGGAATACACAATGGGGTATCAAAAAGAAAGACCAAAAAGAAGCCAAAGATTTCATGCCGGATTTTGATGATATTGAAAGTAATAATGAAGAACTGGTTAAGAGAGCTAAAGACAAAGGAATTACTCCACCAAATAAATACTAAAAAAGGGAGGGTTTATTTTTCTACCCTCTCTAATAATTCTCCTACTTGGCAATCAAAATATTCACAGAGTTTATCAATGGTTTGGAAATCTATGCGTTTATAATTTTCATGATAAAGATTACTAATAGTATTTCTAGTTAATCCTGTTTCCTTGTGTACTTGTTGAATATTAACTTTCTTTTTCCCCATTAACAATGATAAATTGCATTTTATCATAAATATCAACTCCTTTAATGTAATTATAAAACAAAATAACAAAGAAGTCAATTAATATAAGTTGATAATATAACAATAATATGATATAATATAAGTAACAAGTTACACAAGGAGTTGATGTAATTGACTAGTAAAAAAGAATTAAAAGAAATGTACTGGGATAAAGGAATGACACAAAAAGAAATAGGAAAAAAGATAGAGGTATTAAGAAGAAAAGTGAGTACTATTATGAAAAAATATGATATCAATACTCGAGGAAGAAGTGGGGAAAAACTTACTGTAGGCAAATTTAATAAAGATTTAAAGAAATGGTGCAAAGATGACTTTTTAATTCAAGTAGTAGAAGGACAAAAAATAAAAGATAGTGAGACAAAGGTAAAATTAAAATGTAGTAATTGTGATAATAGCTTTTGGGAAAATCGCGAAAATATAAGACAGTATGTTAGGAGAAATGATGAATATAAATGTCCTTATTGCCAACAAAAACAAACAAGATGGAATTATAATTTAGTTAAAGAATATTTTAAAAAGCAAGGCTGTGAGTTGTTAGCTGATGAGTATATTAATTATAAAAAACCTTTAAAATATCGTTGTGAATGTGGAAATGTTAGTTATATTAGTTTATCAAATTTTAGAATAGGGCAAAGGTGTAAAAAATGTGGTATAGAAAGAAGAGCCGCAAAGAAAAAATATTCATATGAAGAAGTAAAAAAAGTTTTTGAGAAACATGGAGCAAAACTATTATCCAAAAAATATATTCATTATGAAAAGAAATTAAAATTTAAATGTAAATGTGGCCATATATCACATAAAAGTTTTTATAATTTTAGAAGGTTCCCTAGATGTAATAATTGTGTTGATAATTCAAAAGGGGAAACCTTGATTAAGGTTTGGTTAGAAAAAAATAACCTTAAATATTCAAGAGAATATACTTTTGATGATTTAAAAAGCGAAAAAAATAAATATTATAAATTTGATTTTGCTTTATTTGATAATGATAAATTGTATTATTTAATAGAATACGATGGTAGACAACATTATGAAGTTAGACCCGATAATTATTTTGGTGGGAAGGAAAGGTTAAAGAAACAAAAAGAAAACGATAAAATTAAAAATAATTATTGCATAAAAAACAACATTTCATTATTAAGAATTCCATATTGGAAAAGAGATAATATAAATGAAGTATTAAATAAAGTATTCAATCTAAAAAGATAATTATTTAATATATCATATAAGTTGAATAAATAAATATAAGGTTTTATTAACCGCTCTTTTTTGAGCGGTTTTTCTTATGCCTAATTTAAGGCAGGTGATTTTTAGATGAAGATATCAGAAGCCGTAGTATATTTAACAGCAAACAAAAAAGACCTACAAAAAGGGTTAAAAGATGGTGAACGTGCTACACGTAGGTCTGCCAATAATATGCAGGGGTATTTAGATCAAGTAAACAAAAAAGTAAAACAGATCGGAGACCAGTTCACGCAACTAGGTAAAAAAATGACTATTCGTGGTGGAATGGGGTTATTAGCTTCCGGTTTGGGTATCGGAGCTTTTATGAAGCAGAGTGCGGAACTGCAAAGCCAGTTGATTGACGTATCTACACTTTTCTCAGATAGTAAAGCAGATATAGGAGGATTTACAGATGAAATATTAAACTTATCCAGAGTCGTGCCTAAATCTACAAAAGACCTTTCAGCCGGTCTTTACCAAATTAAGAGTGCTGGAATTGAAGCCGGGGATATGTTTGATTTCCTTAAAGTTGCAAGTGTGGCTGCTACAGCCGGTGTATCAGAAGTTGAACCAGTAATTAGGGCATTAACAAAAACCCTTGAAGGGTACGGAATGGAATCTAAACAAGTTTTACCATTAGCTAATAAATTCTTTAAAACTATTGAAGAAGGGCAGGTAAATCTCACTGAACTAGCGGAATCATTACCGACAGTAACCTCCGCTTCAGCAACCGCTGGACTGTCTATAGATGAAATGTTAGGGGCTTTTTCAGCTGGTACAAAGATACTGAAAGATCACAGACAAACAGCAGTAGGTTTAGCAGGTATGTTAAGATCAATCGGTAAAGCAAGTGATGAACAGCAAAAGAAGGCTAAAGAACTGGGGTTTGAATTCAATCAGCAAGCATTACAGGCTAAAGGACTTGTGGGTTTTCTTAAAGACATGAAAGAAGCATTAAAAGGTACAAATGTTAGTATACGTGAATTCTTCAGGCGTGAACAGGGTTTCAGGCTTGCTAATGCTTTATTAAATGAATCCTTTGAAACTTTAATTGATAATATAGATGAAATGTCGAATAGTCAAGGGGCTTTAAATAGGGCCTTCCAGAAACAAATGGAAGCTTTAAAAACTCAAGCCATACTTGCCTGGAATAATATAACTGCCCTTGTAAAAAGTATTGGTACAGAATTGATACCGGAAGTTACCGATATGACAAAAAGTTTCAGGGCATTTGTAAGTGTATTAAATGATAGATTTAATCAGGCTACACCGGAAGCAAGAAAAAGAATAGCAGAACTGATAATGAGGATTACTAAATTAAGTGCAGGATTTTTAGGATTAGTAACAGTAGCAGGTTTAGTAAGTTTAGGTTTAGGATTAATAATTAAATCAGCAACACTGGTAATAGGTTTTTTAAGTTTATTAACCAGTCCTATTGTATTATTAATCGGATTAATAGGTTTACTTTACACAGCATGGGAAAATGACTGGGGTAACATAAGAACCCTTACAGAAAATGCAGTTGATGAAATTAAAAACAAATGGGATGAACTCAAAGATTGGTGGGATAATTCAGATCTCAAAAATATCATTGAAGGTTCATGGGATGATATAGTTAAAATTTGGCAAAGTGAAGAATTAACACTGCCAGAGAAAACTATTAAAACGGTTAATATAATAGTTACTTCAGTAGGTAAATTACTGGATTCTATAATTTCATGGTGGTTAGATCAGACAATAAAATTAACTGAACGTGGTGCGAAAATATTAGGACTTAATCCGGACGAATTATGGATATTAGATTTTCTTAAAAAGTTAGAAAAAATATGGGACAATGAAGAAATTACTTTTGGTGAAAAAGTTGTTAAATCTATTGAGTTAATACCGGGTGGTAAGTGGATAGTAGACTTTATTGGAGATATAAAAGATGTTTGGACTAATGAAAAACTTACATTTAAAGAAAAAACAGTTAAATCATTAAAACTTATTCCAGGAGTTAAATGGATAAGTGAATTTGTTGAAGAAATTTATAATGTATGGTCAGATAAGAAGTTATCTTTCGGAGAAAAAACAGTAGATACACTTGAAATTGTATTGGATAAGATCAAAGTTACTGCTGTTACAACATGGGAATGGGCTAAAGGTTTATTCAAGGGTAATTTAACAGACAGAATATCAAAAGCGTTTGGAATTGAGAAAACATCCGAACTTGCTAAAACTACCGAATTATTACAAAAATACGGTGAAAAGTTAGGCTTTTCAGCAGAACAGTTAACAGCATTGGCAAAAATTGAATCAGATTTTCAAAATGTAGAAAGTGATAAATCTACAGCAGTAGGACCGTTGCAGATAACAGAAACAGCAATAAGTGATTTGGAAGAATCAGGTAAAACAATAGAAAATAGTCTTGATACTTTAGAAGGTCGAATAGAGGCAGCAGTAAAGTATTTGGCATTGTTAAGGGATAAATATAATCTTACTGGTAAAGAGTTAATTGGTGCTTATTATGCGGGTATTGGAAGAATTCAGAGTGAAGGCATCACAGATAAGATAGTAGAAGATCAAATAAGTTCCGAGGAATATGTAAATAGATTTAATGAAGCATTGGGAGAAATAAACAAACAGCCAAAAGGTTCATTATCAGATAAAATATTAGGTGGAACAATAGAAGCAATTATTGAAATATCAAAAGTCACCTGGAAAAGTAAACAAAAATTAGTTGATTCTTTACTTGATTTTATTATCAAAAAAGTAGGCAAAGAACAAAAAAGCAAAGGCAAAGATAAAACAGTAACATTAGATAAAAAATTAGATGTAGCAATAAATGTTACTGTAGGTTTAGGATTGATAAGTTTAGCATTTGGTGCTAAAGCATTAATAAGTGCTATATCTACCAGTGTATCAAGTCTGTTAATTGGTGCTAAAATGATGGGAGCCAGTGCATTAAGTGGATTAATTGCCGGGGCACAAGTTACAGGTGCTGCAGCTGCCGGTATTACAATTGGTGCAATATTATCCATAGCATTAGACCCTACAATTGATAACTTTGAAGAATGGAAAACAAACTTTAAAGAAGGAATTAAGATACTATTTTCAGAAGACTTCTGGAATGACATCTGGACAATAATGCAGGATGAATGGGATAAAAAATGGAATGAAATGCTGGATATTAAAGAAAAAATAAAAAATGCTGTTAAAGGTCCTATAGAAAAAGCATTAGCACCACTTAAAAATGCACTTAAAATATTAAGTCAAAAAGCAAAGGAACAAAATACTTCTGTATGGACTCCTAAAGGATTCGCAACTGGCGGTAAAATATCCGGACCTGGAAGTAGTATATCTGACAGTATATTGGCCAGATTATCAGACGGTGAATTTGTAGTTAACGCCGAAGCAACCAGTAGATTTTTACCTTTACTGCAGGCAATTAATAGTGGTTCTTTACCTGGATTTGCAAATGGTGGAATTGCAGGATTTGCTAATGGTACAGAAAGTCCTATAAATATTGAATCTGCAAAAGAATTTTTGGGTACTGCTACTACAGGATTAAATAATACTGCCCGACAGATGTTTAATGTGATGTCAATGATATTTGACAGATTGTTCAACGTACTAGTTGAACAATTAAAAGAGAGATTTCCCGATATAGCAAATGAACTAGAAAAGGTAATTAATGAAACAAGATTAGTTTTTGATGATTTGAAAGGTAGTTTAAAAGAAACTACTACCCAAACTAATTATTTAGGTAGTATCTTAAAAAAACATGTTAAAGAAAATCCATGGAAAAAAGCAAGAAAAGCAATTAATAAATTTGCAAAAGGTGTCGGTGGAGCACTTACAAATATTTCAGATATATTAGATGATTTAGGATTACCCGGCAGTCGCAATTTAAGAATGGCCCGAGATCGCATTAACGGTATTAATAATCTTATTCAGGCATTGGATAAAGATTCAAAAGTAGTATCACAGTTAACCGATTCCTTCGCAAATATCAGGCAAACCACTACAAATGCTACCGGAAGTAAAGGAATTGGTAAATTAGCCGGTGGAATAGCAGGAGCGACAGCATTTGGTCAAGGTGGCAATATAGTAGGCGGTATTACAGGAGCATTAGCCGGTGCAGGTATGATTAATCCTGTATGGGCTATAGGATCACAGATAATAGGCGGTTTAATGCCCCATGAACCCAAAGATAAAGGTGACAAAGCACTGAAGAAACGTATTAAAAAATATAATCAGACACTCAAAGAATGGGGAGCTTCCTTCAAATCACCAAATGTTTGGTTCAAAGATACCGCAAACTGGTTAGAAAGTCTATTCGGTGGAGAAGACTGGAAAACAATGAATAAGAAGGCAGCAAAACGTGGTGCTGAAACTGCTAAATCAATTATTAATTCCATGAAACAGACTTTTTCCACATTAGGTAATCAGTTAGGAGAAGTATTATTTAGAGGAATATCTTTTGATGAATTTTCTACTTTTGTAGGCCAAAGATTGCAGCAGGTATTAATGGAAAGTGTAATGCAAATGGAAAGGGTAAAAGGACCACTCCAAAAGTTATCAGCATACATGGCAGAAGCGGTAAAGAATGGTTTGACAAGCGGTGAAATAACCAACATTAAAAAGTTGGCTAAAACAGTATTTGATAGTGTTGAACCATTCAGTAAAGTTGCTGAAAAAATATCAAAAGAATTCGGACTTGCTGAAGAATCAGCAAAAGGTATCGGTGAAGCATTAAGGAATGTACCTTCCGGGTTTAAAATTGCATTGACAAGATTTTCAACAGCAGAAGGGGTTATACCTTCAGCTGCTTCCGGTGGATTTGTGGCAAAAACAGGGCTTGTTAATGTACATGCAGGAGAAGTTATAAGTAATCCTTCACAAAAACAGGGTGATACTTACGATATTACTATCGAAGGACCTATATATGGTGTAGATGACCTTGATAGAAAAATTAAGCAATCAATCAATCAAACAAAACTTGATAATTCTTTATCCAGATATGGAACTACAACTGGCGGTGATAGATGATGGCTGATATTGTAGTGATTAATAAGACTATTTCAGTACCTAATGTAAGTAATGTATTAATAGATCATGAGACTATAGGAGAAGGTAATAGAACAGCTTTAGGTGCTTATAGAACAGATAAAGTTGACAGGAAAAGGTTATGGCGTATCACCGCTAGATTGCTTACTAAAACAGAATATGATGCTATTAATGACCACCTGCAGAATAATTTAGGTGGTCAAACTTATTTCTGGATTGATGATTTTGGTGGTGATGCTACCAATGATTCCATAGAAGCGGTAGTTGAAATGACAAGAGATGAAAGAATTCAATTTAGAAGTGGTGGCACATTTTATAATGATGGTAGAAATATACAGTTGGAGGTAATAGAAGTATGAATTATCCTTTTTATAAGTGCATGGAATGTGATACTGAAATAGCTGAACTTAATTTACCTATTCATCCCCAACAGCAATATCCGAAATGCCCACAATGTCATAGCAACAAAAATGTAGATATTGCAATTGGTAACGAAAATACTGTAATTGGCAGTGAAAATACTAAATTATCTATGGATACAGTTATTTTTTCAAACAAAGTAAATGGAAATTCAAAGAAAGGAAGTGGTAATATTGGCTGATATTACACTCGGGCAGATACTTCATACAGATGCAAATGAACCGTTTTCAACTACAAGTCAAGGTGATGGCACTTATTCTTTAGATGTAACACAAGTTGGGAGTAATGTTGCATATGACGAAACTGAAGATGTACGAAAAGTTAGACAAAGCGGGAATCTTGATAAGTTAGCTGAAATAACTAGTAATACAACCGTTACAGCTGGCTCCTTAATTACTCCTGTAGGAAAAGAAGAACAATTGGATTATAAAGAAGTGCGTGCGTCAGTCCGATGGAGTAGTAGTACTGATTTTAGATTAAGATTATTATTAAGAACAGATGATGATTTAGCAGTTGGTGCCGAAAATGCAACTTTCACAGGAGAGCAAATTGGTAATGCCATATTAGGTGATGTTAAGTCTAACTATTTTAAATGTGCTATATATAATGATGGTGCTTCTGATACTGATGTTACTTTTGCCGTTTTTTTGGGGGTGAGATAATATGAATTTTTACGATATTCTTGATGAAATTGATGAAGGTGTAGCATATAATCCTTTTGCTGGTAAAAGAGATGGAAATTGGATAGAGGGTGGCATAGACATAGATTTTCTTAATAACAATTTTGGCAGTTATGATAATGCTACAGACATGAAAGCAAATACTGAGAGCGAAGGATTAAGAAATTATTTTGATTATCTTGTAAATGAAGGAAAACTGCAACAATAGTAAGAAATATATTGGGCAAACTACTAGGCCCAGAGAACGTTGGTGGGAACATTGTAAGACCAACAAAAAAGATTTACAACCTATTAATAAAGCAATAAACAAATATGGAAAAGATAAATTTAAATTTAAAATTATTCACAAAGATATACCTGCCCCTAAATTAAATAATTGGGAAGTATACTATATAAACGAGGTTTACAATACTTATAAGGGTTATGGGTATAATATCCATTTGGGTGGGGGATTCTTTTTAAGAGGTGAAAAAAGTTTTTCTTATAAACGAAGTAAGAATAGTTTAAGTAAAAAAGAAGCAATAAAATTAATAAAGTTTCATAACAAAAACCCAAATTATTCAAGGCGTCAATTAGCTAAAAGATTTAAAACTACAGCAAGTATTGTAGGGGAGATTTTAAGAAAAGAACATTGGACAATCAGAGATTTGAATATTGATATTTCGGATGAAATTAGACCAGGTGATGGTAAAGTTACAAAAGAAACAGGAATTAAAATATATAACGAATATAAAAATAATAAAAAAATTACTCAAAAGCAATTGGCAAATAAATATAATTTAGGCACCAAAACTATTTTTTATATTGTCAATGGAAAACATTGGACAACCCAAAAATTACCAAAGACAAAAAAGTATAGAAAAACAACAATAAAAGAAAGTTTAAAAGTATTAAACCTAAGAAATAAAGGATTGACATATAAGCAAATAAAGAAAAAATCATTTCTTTGTGAAAGAACAATAAATTTGATTTGTTTGGGTGAACATTCAATAACACCAAAAATAAAACAAGTTTTAATTAATAATTTAATTAACACAACAAAAAGATACATCCAAACTTCTAAAAGTAATATTGATTACTATTTTGACAAGACATTCAATTGAGCAAGTAAGGTGGTGGACTAATGCCTACAATACCAAAAAGCAGAATTATTAATACACAATTAACTATCAGCAGACCAGATGGTTCCTGGGTTGACGTAACAGACTATCTTGATAGTGCAACCGTTAATTTAGGAGATATAAGCAGAATAGGTACAGGAAACACCGGCGGTGACAATGTAGTAAGACAGATGAATTTCACATTGCATAATGATAGAGTTCATATTCCCATCTGGGATGAAACTACTTCCAAAGATGAAACTTATGTAGTTGGTCAAGATACTACTGTAGTTGGTGATGAAAACGATAGTGGCAAAAAGTTAATCAATTTATTATTTGACACAGATAACAGCTTAAAAGGAGAAACTTTTCACCCCAGAGATAAACAATCAGATTGGAATAGACAATCTGGCAGTTGGGTACCATTGTTATGGCCAATGAGGGAAGCAGTTTTGAGAGTTGCTATAGAAGCAGACCAGGGAAGTGGTTCCACTTCAATTTTCGGCGAAAACTTTGGTACGGGAGATGGCACGGAACAAACCTTTCAGTTAGACCATTATCCTTTATTGATTGAAAGTGAAACTGTATATGTTGATGGTACAGAAACTGATAGTTATACAATAGACTATGACAAAGGAGAAATAACAACCACGTTATCTGGTTCTTTGACAGCGGATTATACTTATTATTATCCTTTATTTGCTGGTTATCTAGGAGACAGCATTAAATCTTCAGAAGATGCTACAAAAATTAAATGTACTTGTAGAGATTATGGAAAACGGATGATGGATACTTATATTGATGAGGCGCAAACTTACGGCAGTGAATCAGGAACTCCGGCTGAGACAGTTATGCAAAATATAATAGACAACAACATGAGTTCACCACCTACTTTGTACTGTCCTGTTAGTCCCGGCTTTATGGTTGAAACTTACGAATTGGAATATCAATCAGTTTTTGATGCAACACAGGAAATTGCTTCACAGTTTGGTTGGTATTTGGGTTGGAAATGGATTTCTTCACTTAACGAGTGGCGTTATACATTAATAGAACCACCACGAAGTAAAGATAGTTCAACAGCTGATTTTACCTTGACAGCTAAAGATGATTTTTATAAGGCTGACTTAGATATTAACGATAGAAGTGTAAGAAATGACCTAAAAGTAACTTATCGGGATAAAAACACAGGTAAAAGGGCAAGTATACAGGTAGAAAATCAGAATTCCATAGATGAATTTACACGTAGAAAAATGCAGATAGAAGAATCTAATACATCATTAATTAATACATCTACAGAGGCCACAAACTTTGCTAACAGTGTATTAAATGACTTAAAAGACCTACCAGCTTCTACTGCAATTAATATGCCTTTATTGCCTCAAATGAAACTGTATTCAGGAATTAACTTAGATGACCCACGTATTAGTTCAACAGTTGACTTTTTTGGTGTAGAAACTGTAAGACACCAATTGAGATTTAATGGCAACATGAATTCAAAAATAAGGACAGAAGTTGTTGCAGCCGGAACGGTCAAAGGCGCTCATACTAAATGGCTTAAAATGGAGACCCGACCCGGTTCTCCGGGCGAACCGCTCGACCCTGAAGATTTATACGACAGAACTGCACCGGATCTTCCTGCGAACCTTAGCAGCACTTTTTCGGGTAAAGATGCAATATTTAATTGGGACAAACCTTCAGAACCCGATTATTTTATTTCACGAGTTGAAATATGGGTTGATGGTGCTAAAGCAAGGACTGAATATACAAAAGATAATCAATATGTTTATACCTACGAAAAAAATGTAAAAGATAATGGGACTCCTCCTGCAAAAAGTGTAACTTTAAAACTTTACCATAGTGATACAGCAAAGCAATTTTCTGGAGTAGGTACAATTTTAGCTACAAACCCTTCTCCGCCTACGCCGACAGGTTTAACAGTTAACCCTACTTTGTCGCAATTGCAAATATCTGTAAACAAACCTTTAATTACTGATTTTAAAGAAGTGGAATACCAGGTTGATACTAGCAACACTTTTGATAATCCTGTAAATTATTTATCAAGCGATTTTTCTAAAACTGTACCAATAGAAGGAGACGGAATTAATTATGTAAGAATAAGATTTATAGATAAGTTTGATCAAACAAGTAATTGGGAAAGCGATTCTACAGAAGCTAAACTTA